>JBILLC010000007.1:0-14141 GCA_044376275.1 Chthoniobacteraceae bacterium
TCAGTGCTCATGCGTGCCCGCAGCCGCACAGTGCGCTACATCAGAGCGGTACACGATTTGGAACACAAAACCATTCATCTCCGAAGCGCCCGCAGCGACCAGAAACTTTGAGCACTCGCACACGTGTCTGCAGAATGCCGCTCTAAAATTTTTTACTGAACGCCATGGCAGCCTTTTCAAAAAAATTTTTCGCATGTCGCACAGTTGAAATTTGCGCGCACCTCAACTTTCAAGTTGCCCCGGCTTTCTGTGGTCTTGAGTCAGGGAGTGATGCTTCCATTAAAAAAACTCTGCATTGCATTTGAGGCTGCGGGGAAAAGCATCCACTCCAAAAGAGAGTCGCATATCAAGGAGCAACCCTCGGTTCGATCGCGGTTGATCGTTCACCTAAAGGTTGATCGTGGTACCACGGTCTGAACGGCGGGCGCGGTGGACCCTTCACGAGGGCCTCGCTTGATAACCTAGCGCACGGGAGAGCTCGGAGGCGTGGCCCCTCACAAGTCCGCCAATCTTAGCGAAAACCGCTGGTCTGACGCGATCGGAGGGGCCGCTGATCCACAGCGCAGCGACTGGGTCGCCGCGGTGGTTGAATACGGGGGCTGCAACGCATGCGAATGTGTCGCTTTCCTCGCCCCGGTCGAGCGAGTAACCTTGCACCCGCACTTTGTCGAGCTCGCGATGGTAAGCCTTCGCCGATGTGATGGTACGCGACGTATGTCTGGTGAACCTGATTTGCTTGATGAAATGCCTCTGCCTTTCAGCATCCATAAACGCCAGCATTGCCTTCGCTGGCGCCGCCGTGTGCAGCGGGAACGAATGTCCGATTTCAACAACGACTTTTACCGGGAGTGGGGAGGGGATTTGGTCCAGCACCACGCCGTGACTTCCGGCTAGAGTGCCTAAAAGAGCGGTCTCACCGCTTGCATTCCGCAGCGAAGATAAAATTGGCGAGGCAGCCTCGACCAATCGTTGGCCTCCAACGGCAGCGTGGCCAAGGCCGAGAAGCTTGCTGCTCGTGCGGTACGCTTTGGTGTCCTCGTCGCGCTCGGCATATCCCCGGAGCGTCAGCGTGGTCGCGATGCGGAAGACGGTGTTTTTAGGAATTTCAAGCGCGGCAGTAAGCTCCGTCAGAGTGAAGGCGTGGGGCTCAGTGGAAAGAAGCTCCAGCAAGTCAAATGTGCGATCCAGGATCGGCACGCGGTATCGGTCCAACGCTGGTTTTTTAGGCATTGCACGTCGTTCTTTCATTATGTTTGTCAATTCAATTGCCGTTTGTAATTGCAAACACAATCCTGATCTTTAAAGATCCCGGTGCTTTGTCATTTCAATAATGGGTTCATTACAAAACCAAATCGCAATTGTGACAGGGGGGTCCCGTGGCTTCGGAGCGGGAATCGCGGAGTCACTCGTTACCGCCGGCGCGCGCGTGTGGATTACCGGCCGAAACGAGGCCACCGTCGATTTAGCTGCGAAGCGCATCGGCGCCACGCCTTTTGTGGCCGACGTTGCCGATGCAGCTTCATGGGACCGCTTGTGCGCCGAAGTGATGGCCCGGGCAGGCCGCTTGGACATCCTCGTCAACAACGCGGGTGAGGGTGTTGAAATCTGTCCGGCAAGCGAGCAGAGCGACGCGGCCATCACGAGAAGTATCTCTAGCAACCTTACAGGCACGCTACTGGGTTGCAGCCGCGCCGCCGCAATCATGCAAAGGCAGGGCAGCGGATTGATTGTGAATATTGGCAGCGCATGCTCCACGCATGCGTGGCCAGGATGGGGTGTGTATTCCGCGGCGAAAGCAGGCGTGCTGCAGTTCACTCGCTGCCTGCTCACTGAGTTGCGGCCGCACGGAGTGCGTGTCACTTCGGTTTTGCCATCGTGGGGGCAGACCGATTTCACATCGTCTGCCAACCTGCCGCCCCGCCCGCCAGAGGTGCTTCAGAAATGCATCAGCCCGAGTGATCTAGGCAGTTTGATCGTGGAAATAGCAAAAATGCCGGCGCATCTTGTCACCGAGGAGATCAAGCTCTGGCCGATGGTACAGCCAATGGCGCAGCTGTGATACGATTTGGCGCTTGCTGCTGTCGCTCCCTCGATCCCGCAAGCGCAGTTGGTCGACGCGGTCGGAGCTTTCCTGGGGGCCGGTCACTCGATTTACCGATGTGATGCTCGCTGTGTGGGTGCTATTTTTGCACCTTTCTCATGATTCTTAGAGAGGCACTATGCGGTTGCCAACACATGCATCGAACTGCCAGAGATTGGTGTGGTTTCGCAACCGCCATCGCAACCCTTAGCGTTGGGTGGTTTTTACATGGGTGTCTCTTTGCGAAAAACTAAAAATGCGCTCGTCACCCTTAACCCTAATCTCCCTGCTTTTCTTTGGTTGCGCAACTGTTGCTGAAGCCGCCGACAAGCCCAATGTACTGATGATCGTGGCTGATGATCTCGGATGGTCGGATGTCGGCTGGCATCGCGGTATTGCCAAAACGCCCCGCATGGATGCACTGGTAAATGAAGGCATCGAGTTGGACCGTCACTATGTCCAACCGGTGTGTACGCCGACTCGGACAGCGCTCATGAGCGGACGCTATCCTGGCCGCTTCGGTCCGCATTCGCTCGTTCCTTCAAACCTGCGCGCAATGCCGCTGGGCACTGCAACGATTGCGTCCGCATTGCAATCCATCGGATATTTCACAGCAATGGCTGGAAAATGGCATTTGGGCGCACTACCTGAGTGGGGGCCCAAGCATTATGGATTCGTCAAAAGCTACGGCACGATGACCGGCGCTGCCGACCCGTGGACGCACAAGTACCGTCAAGGTCCATTTGAAGATTCGTGGCATCGAAATGGCGAGCGCGTTGATGAAGTAGGAAACGCGACCGAATTGGTCGCAGCTGAGGCAGTTCGTTTCATAGGGGAAAAGCGCGAGCCATGGTTTGTTTACGTTCCGTTTCATGCGGTTCACACGCCGGTGGACGCTCCGCCGGAGTACAAGAACCTGTACGAGGGTGTGGTCTTTGATGAGAACCCGGAACGACAGGACTCGCGGTTGCGGCTTGCGGCCATGGTTAGCCAGTTGGATGCCAAGATCGGCCAACTCGTAGATGAGTTGGCGCGGACTGGTCAGCGCGAAAACACGCTCATCATTTTCACAAGCGATAATGGCGGGATTGAGTCCCTCAAAAATGCCTACCTGGGCGAGGTCGGCCATTCCCCGCTCAATAGCGAGAACGACCCGCTACGCGGCCAAAAGGCGACCTTGTACGAAGGTGGCACGCGTGTGTGCGCGTTTGCGAACTGGCCCGGAAAGCTAAAGCCACGCAGGCACACCGCTCCAATGCACGCCGTGGACTGGTTTCCAACCATTGCCGCGATCACAGGATTCGCTCCAAACGACGAGTTGCATTGGGACGGAATCAATCAGTGGCCCGCTCTGAGCGGGAAGGACGCCGCAAACACAGAGCGCCAGGTTTACATCGCAATGAAGGGCGGGCAATGTCTGCATCAGGGCGAGTGGAAGCTCATTCGCAAGGGCAATGCCATCGAGCTATTTCACCTTTCGGAGGATCCTTATGAGCAGAAAGAATGTTCGAAAGAAAATACTGCAGTGGTGAATCGGATGCGCAGCGCACTCGATGCGCAGCTTGCGCGTGACAACCCAAAACTTCCCGAAGATTTGCTCGGGCATCACCCCTAGTGGCATCCGGATTTTGAAGCTTGCCAGTAGAGTCGATTAGGAAAAAAGAAAAAAGTATCTTTCGCGGCGGGCGCTGTCTTGCAGATTACCCGGGGTATTGCGTGTACTGTTGGAATGCTTTCTAGACACGCAAAGAGAGCGGTTTATTTCAGCATTAATTTTCTATCAACGCTGTGCCGCAGCCGGTACTTTGCAGGACTGCCAAGCGTGGAAGCGCCATTGACCGTGTTCTGCGCGCCACACAGCTAGAAAACTGAGTACGCTGTCGATGTTCCCATCGGGTATGCTGACATTAACCTGCATGCGCCCTGTCATCAGGGCGACTCCGGGTGAGAGTATTTCAAATTCGCGATTTTCATACCGGATGGAATTGTATTTTGTGCGTCCCGTTGAGATTGACTCGATCAGGGTGGATTTGCTGTCCACGGTGCCGGTGGAGTGTGCGTATCGGAGCTGGTCTGAAAAAATGCCCGCGAGACGCTTGGAGTCTGCAGTGATCGTTGCAGCGATACGCTCATCGTCTGCTGCGCGCAAAGCGGTAATGTTTGGGTCATCGGCGGCATGCAGAAACGTGAATGCCAGAAACAAAGACAATAGGCGGAGAATCATCGGGTGAGGGTAACCTGTAAATTGTCAGAATCGAGAGCAGGTTTTCTGAATCGTTTGATGTAGTTCCGGTCGGGAGCGACTGGACAGTAGTAAAGTCACAGGAAGTTGACGCAAATCGATACCGGTCAGACCGGCCAAGGCCGATTAACCCGAGGGCGGCCTTCGGCGTCCGTTAAAAAATGACGTTGCGGTTTGCAAAGTCCAACAAGATCTTAGATCAGCAAGGAGCGAGGTATAATTGGAGGCCGGGCGCTGCTCTTGCGATTGTCGGGGCCTGACATTCACTTGTAATTTCAATTTTGAGGATTGTGGTAGCCTTGAGTCCCTGCGGTACTAGCCGCCTTCGCTGAACACTGCACATTTCCTCATGAAATCACTCCATCAAATTGCGGTTATTCTTCTCGCGTTTCTCTGTCTTCGCGCGCCTGCTGCGAACGACTCTGATGGTGGAGATACGATTTTATTTTACGGGGGTGCGCTCGTGGAGCGTTTGCTTGAGGCTGGCGAGCTGGAGGCACGGCTTCAACTCGCTAGCCCTGCAAAGGCAATACACATCCGAAGTGTGGCATGGACCGGAGACGAGGTTGGGCATCGTCTCCGGCCTGAAGGCTATGCGTCTCACCTCAAAAGCACTTTGTCGATGTGGCCTGCGAAGACGGTGGTAATCGGGTTTGGCAACAACGAGGCGTTCGCGGGTGAGACGGGTCTGGGACAGTTTAAAAAAGACTGGAACACATTCTTTCGCGAGATCCAACGGCTGCATCCAAGCGCGAAGGTTTTTATGCTCTCTCCAATTGCTACCCAGAGCACCCGTTCGTTTGACGCCGGCGCCCACAACAAAAACGTTGCACTATACGCGAATGCAATCGAGCAGATTGCGAAGGAAAAGGGGGCTGTGTACGTGGATCTTTTTCGCCGAAGTGCTGAGGAATTTGCGAGAAGCGATAAGCCGTTGACCACTTTTGGTGTGCATTTGAATCGAGACGGTGCGCGGCTGGTTGGGAAAGTAGTGGCACGCGCCCTCGCTTCCCCAGGGGCTACCGATGCACTCGATGAAAAGCGAGTGCACGAGGTGGCTCTTGCTGCGGCGCAGAAAGCTGAGATTGCAGCCGAAATTACGCGCCCAAAGAACGGGGTCGTGTACTTCGGCGTTCGAGTGAGGCCGGAGGAGTACAACCTCGAAATGCCTCGTTATCACCAGCTCGTCGAAAAAGCAGAAGAAGTGGTTAGAAATCTCGTGGCGAATCCTCAAAAGCGGTTTGCTGACTATCCAAGGCCTTCCTTGGCTGCGTTGCCCGAGGGAAAGAGCATTCCCGACCGTTTCAGCGGGGGAGTGATGAAGGAACCCGCCGAACAGATCAAAGACCTGACCGTTGCCGATGGATACGCACTGAATCTCTTCGCGTCCGAGGTGGATTTTCCAGATCTTAGAAATCCCGTCCAGATTGCTTTTGATGCCAGGGGACGCCTCTGGGTGGTCACCATGCCATCTTTCCCGCATACGATCCCGGGAGAACCGCCGAACGACAAAATTCTGGTTCTTGAGGATGCTGATCGAGATGGAAAAGCTGATACTTGCGTTGTGTTTGCTGATGGATTTGATGCCCTCGATGGTGTCGCATTTCACGAACGCGGCGTGATTGTGTCAGCGCAACCTCGTATTTTTTTAATGCGTGACACCGATGGAGACGGGCGAGCAGATGTGCGAGAAGAATTGTTGCGCGGAGTTGATGTGACGGACTCACACCATGGCGGGATGATTGCCACTGACCCGCTTGGACAGCTTATCTTCAGCGACGGTGTGTTTCATCGCTCGCAGTTTGAAACTCCTTTCGGAGTGTTCCGCGGAATTGATTCGACCACTTACCGAATGAATCTCGACAACGGCCGAATTGAGACTGAATGGCAGGGCATGACTCCTAACCCTTGGAAAGTTGCGTTTGATCGTTATGGCTCGATTTTCCAGAGGTTCGGTGGCGGACATTTGCTGGATGGCATTGCGCAAACATGGACGCCACTTGGTGTATATCATCCGTATGGCAACGCGACTGTGGTGAACTACGCCAAAGGCTCCGCGATGAGCGTGATTTCCAGCCCAAATTTCCCGGACGCCTATCAGCAAGGGGTTGTCTCTGCATCTTTACTCGGAAGTTACAACGTCACGATTTCATCCTCAAATATCGACGCAGGACCGGTGAGGGGTGAGGGGCGTGTCGACTTGATCTCCTCACAAAACTCTGCGTTTCGCCCGGTAGACACGGCTTTCGGAATGGACGGCGCGTTGTACGTGTCCGATTTCGCCAGCCGGATCATCGGACATGCGCAGCACCCGATGCGCGACCCCCAGTGGAACCACACAAGAGGCCGAATCTGGCGGGTGGTTTCCGAGGAAAAACCCGCGAACAAACAATGGCCGAAAATCGAAGGCGCGTCAGTGCCCGAATTATTGGCTCTGTTGCTTCATCCGCAGGATCTGGTGCGTGAGCATGCCAGAATACAGCTGCGGGCGAAGGGGGCACAGGTTACCGCCGCGATTGACGCGTGGGTCGCCGCGCTCAAACCGAGCGACTCGAAATACGATCAGGGCGTCTTTGAGGGTTTGTTGCTCGCCACAGCTCGTGGAGACGCGCGGCCGGAATGGATCAGTCAGCTCATGAAATCTTCGGATCCCCGTTTTCGTGCTGCGGCCATGCAAATGGTGCGATTCATTTACGGGCGGCTTGCTGACCCGCAAGGGTTGCTGGCGCTTGGCGCGAGAGATCCTCATCCGCGGGTCAGAATGGCTGTCGTGAACACGGTTTCGCATGTTCGCAGTCTTGCAGCAGCCCCCGGTTTTCGCCGAGCAGAGGGGGCGCATGACGGCCACGCAGGGGTGAACGCGGGCAGTGCGGTGTTGCCGGAAAAGGTTCTGGAAGGGATGAATGCGAGCGAGGCTGCGGTAAGTCAGATGCTTGAGGATTTGAAGGCGGGTATCAGACCGGTGAAGGGGCGCTCGGTGCCGGTGCTGGAGGTGGATCCCTCCACCAAGGTGGAACAGTGGATCGCAGGCGCAGAGAGCACCCTTCAAATCACACCTCTTGGGCAAAAGGGAAAGCTCACGCCGGCAAAACAAATCGCCTTTCGCACTTTTCTTGAGTCCAAGGCTGCGCAGACTGCGCTTTTGAGTGTCAAGCATGGGTACATGGATGTTTCGGTGAATGGCGTTCAAATGCTCAGCGCCGACAGCTCTTTCAGCTCGCAGCAGCAGGTCCAGTTTGATCTGGCGCAGGGGTTGAACACGATCGAGGTGGTATTCCGTCGTATAAAGGATCAGGCGAGTCGACCGCCCGTCTACATTTATGACCCCGTTGGTGATCCGCTCGCGGATGTGCGGGCCCCAAAGAATGAATTGGAGTTGCAGGCATTTTCAGCAGCGTGGAACAAGGCGCACGAAGCGGACGCGAGTGCACTTAAAGTTCAAGCCGTGCCAAATTTGATGCAGTTTGCTCCCAAGGAACTCAAAGCCAAGGCGGGCACGCCCGTGCGGATTGTCTTTGAGAACCCAGATTTGATGCAGCACAACTTGGTGTTGGTTGCCAGAGGTGCAGACGAGGAGGTTGGGATGCTTGCTGATCAGATGGCGACAAAGCCGGACGGGCTCACAAAACAGTTTGTTCCAGATTCGCCGAAGGTTCTTTATGCCACGCCCCTCGTGAATCCGAGCGGTCGCGCCGAGTTGCAATTCAACGCGCCAACAGAGCCTGGAAGCTATCCGTTTTTATGCACCTTTCCAGGCCACTGGCGGATCATGCGTGGTGTCCTGACCGTGGAGTAGCCAGGTGGACTCTTTGAGTGGGATTGCATGAATACCACTCGTGAGGGCGGCATCAGCCTCTGCTGGAGTGACTCGCAATTCAGTGCTAATCACTGCGAGCGCAAACGAGAAGCAAAGCGCATTTTTGGCGCATGTGACAGTCATGATCCCGGCAATGCCTGAAAGGCTGCCGGCATCGAGAAAGGGTCAAGCAGAGACCCATGGCCGAGTGGATTTTCATGAAGTGGTTGAAGCCCATTACCTGCTCACTGAAAGTGTACGGCATGATCAGTCTGCTTGAAGCGAGTTAGTATTATTCGAGCGGGGATTGGAGCAGTGCGCCTGCAACGCTGCTAAATCGATTGATCAAACGTGATTTGGACAAACTCATCGGAACAGAATCAAGCACACGACTCTGGCGTGTTCACGCTCAGATCTTTATTCCTGTATGACGCAAAGATCCCTTTGAGGAATCCGAAAATCCTTCCCTGTGCGAATGCCGGACGAGTACGTTCAATGCCAATCAAGAAATTTCACGTGAGCAATCCTCTTCCCGATTCTGTTTCAGACGAAGCGACCGCAGCCCGTGAGGCCGCTTTGGTGCAACAGCTCCGTGATTCGCACCTGCGAAGTGTCATTAAGGCGATCAGTTGGCGCATCATCGGGACAATCGATACGATGGTGATTTCGTATTTTTGGACCGGGAACACCGGACGCGCACTTGCAATCGGCGGATCGGAGGTGCTGACCAAGGTGGGATTGTACTACGTCCATGAACGGGTCTGGGCTCGGATTCCGCTTGGAACGCTCCGCCGCTTCAGTCCGTTTTCCAAGGACGTCAATGCGGAGCCAGCGCAGTTGAGAGATTCAAAGATGCGCAGCATGCTCAAGGCAATCAGTTGGCGGTTGGTGGGCACCGTCGACACAATTTTGGTTTCCTACCTTTGGACGGGCGATACAAGCAAGGCCCTCAAGATTGGCGGCACGGATGTGGTCACAAAGATCTTGTTTTATTATTTGCATGAGCGCGCATGGGCCCGTGTGCCGTTGGGCACGGTGCGCCGGATTTTCGACAGACAATCCAAGACGTAATGAAGGGCGTAGGACCCCGCTGCGAGGGTCGCGCGTTTTGGCATGCGGTTGGTTGGAGTTGTCATTTGCGGCGTATTCAAAGAGGATCGCGCGCTAAATCACACCCCTATGCTTTCTTTCAGACACCCCCTGACGATTCTCTACGCCGCATGCATCACGCTGGTTGGCACGTCTTCAACCGTTTTTGGAATTGATGCTTCAAAGCTTGCAGCGATTACACCGGCCATGGAGCAGAGCATTGCTTCAAAACAGGCCGCCGGCATCGTGACGTTGGTCATGGAAAAGGGAAAGATTGTCCATCACGAGGCCGCCGGGATGGCGGATATCAAGGCTGGTAAAAAAATGGATAAAGATGCGCTTTTCTGGATTGCGTCCATGACAAAGTCCGTGAATGCAACTGCGGTGATGACTCTGGTTGATGAAGGCAAGCTCTCGCTTGACGAACCTGCTTCAAAGTGGCTGCCGGAGCTCGGAAAGATGAAGCTCGCTGACGGAACCACGCCAAAGACGCCGGTAACGCTGCGCAAACTGTTAAGTCACACCGCCGGCATCGCATTCCCCCCTCGCAAAGCGACTGACGGAGCCATTTCGCTCAAATCCTACGTGGCTTCACTCTTGCGCGCACCCCTCGCATTTGAGCCAGGCAGCGGATACGAGTACGGCTTCGGCCCAACAGTGGCGGGCCGGATCATCGAGGTCGTTTCGGGGATGAGATATGACGAGTTTTTGCAGAAGCGCATATTTGCTCCGCTTGGAATGAAGGACACGCAGTTCAATCCTGATGAGTGCCACAGGGCGCGCATTGCGCGTACTTACACGATGGACGAAGACACTCACGAGCTGAGGCCCGGGTACAATCCTTTTGTCACGAGTGACGTGAGTGTTACGCACATGGTGGAGCCTTCCGGCGGCCTGTTTTCAACCGCGCATGACATGGGCAGGTTTTACGCGATGATCGCAAACAAGGGCGAACTTGATGGCGTACGCGTTGTCTCCGCAAAGGCGGTTGCGGATATGACCGCTCCAGTGACTGCGGGGGGCCGGCTTCAGGGTTATGCTGCAGGTTGGCAATGCAATACCGAGGAGCAGCGTGCGTGTGCCGCAATGCCGGTTGGAAGTTTCGGTCACGGCGGCGCATTCGCTACCAACGGGTGGGTTGATGCAGAGCATCAGCTTGTCACCGTGTTCCTCGTGCAGAATGTGATGGTGCCGGACAGCGGCAAGCCAAGGGATATTTTTCAGGCTTTGGTGATGGAGGCTGCTGGGATTCCAGCACCGGCGCCTCCCGTCAAAAAGAAGGCGAGCTAACAAACCGTTGGTAGACGTGGCCGAGGTCTGAATCCGACTGCGATCCGCAGGGTTTCGGCTCAAGAGGGTTCGTTGGGGCAATCATCGATGAGAGGTTCCGGTGCAGGCGCCCTGCACTTTTGGAAAAACACTCTTATTCAAAAAAATCTTCGGGAGATTCACGGGGGGCTGGTCATACACATGCAGATGCACGTCTCCAGCCCCGATCAAGCAGCGCAGGTCCGCCACGAAGAATTCGTGATGCTACTCACGGCGTCACATTCAAGGTTGCTGTGCTATCTCTTGTCGTTGCTCGGGCGCTGGCATGATGCCCAAGATGTTTTACAGCGTGCATCACTTCTAATGTGGCAGAAATTTTCGAATTTCCAAAAAGGGACGGACTTCATGGCATGGGCGAGTACGATCTGTTTCTATGAAGCGAAGTCCTTCCTGCGAACCGCCTCGCGCTCTGCGCTTTGTTTCGACGACGAACTGCTTGCGCTACTTTCAAGCGAGCGCTCCGAAGACCTGAATGTGCATGATCAGCGCGTCGCCGCACTGGAGGCCTGCTTGAATGCCCTGCGGGAGGAGGAACGGCGCCTGCTGGACGCGTCCTGCGGTGCATACGGCGGCATCGCCGCTCTGGCTGCGCAGCTAGGTCGTGCGCCGGCTACGCTCTACAACAAGCTCTCCCAGCTTCGCCGGCTGCTGGCAGATTGTGTGATCAGCCGGACAGGGGAGGAGACCGCATGAGACCAGAGGAAAAAAAACGTCTTTTCTTCCTGTTCACCGGTCATGCGGTCGGAACCTTGACGCCGCAAGAGCACTTCGAACTTCAAGATTGTCTTAGATCTGACAGCGCTGCGCGCCATCTGTGGTTCTTGAATCAAGACTTGGAAGTGGCTTTGCACGCCCGTCAGGCACCCTTGCCAGAACCTGCCAGCGTCAAAACTCCGAACCTTCCGCGCTGGGATGCGAGGCGCCCTTTTACCGCAGCCGCCGCCTGCATTCTGCTTGGTGTGTTTTGCACTTCGATGGTTTTTGCTTTAGTCACCCGACAGCATATACACACGCAAACTTTGCTGGCTGATGGTTTCGAGGATACGGCAATGGCTTCGGATCACGGAGTGCCGGCGAGGGTTAATGTGTGGTCCGGTGATCTCGACGTCCTGCAACCGGGTGCCGGTGATGTAAATCCCGCGGAGGGCAAGCGAATGGTCGTGCTTCCGCCCGTGGACAAGCGCAAGTTCAGTTACGCGTTCCGATTTGTGGATCTAACAACACTGCCCGCGCTAAGCGGCAGGCAGACTCGCCAGATTGAGGTGACGGCCCAATTCCACGGTGCGCCGCAGGGAGGCAAAGGCCGGTTTCAAATTCGCCTCGCAGCCTTTGCCGAGGATGCAGCGGCTGCACGCGAGATATGGATCCGCGACCGTGTGGATGAGCAGGCGCTGATGCATGTGGTAAAGACGCTGCCCAGTAGGCCTCCGGATAGCGGTTGGGTGACTGCACGTTCAACGATGGATGTACCTGCCGACGCTCGGTTGGTGCTTGTCTCCTTGGCGGCGTCTGTTGAGGACCCAGAGGGACCTAAGGCCGCGCATTATCTCGACGACGTTCAAGTTCGCATCACCACCCACGACTTTATTCCATGAAAACAAAACGGCTCTTCTCAACTGTCCTGTTGGCTTTGATTCTGTGTTTTGCAGTAACTCTGAGAGGGGCGGATTCGGCCGGCTCCGCGGGCTGCCCGAATGTCATTGTCATGGTGGCCGATGATCTTGGATGGAGCGATTTGAGCGTGCATCCGGGGGGTGCAACCAAGACGCCGAACATCGACAAGCTGTTTGAGCAGGGCGTCGAATTGAAAAACTACATGGGCTGGTGTGTGTGTTCGCCGACCAGAGCGATGCTGCTGACCGGACGTCATCCGTTTCGCGTGGGCACCGGGCCGGAGACCGGAGGCGAATTGGAGGATGCGGAAGTGACGATTGCCGAGGGTTTCAAGGCGCACGGCTATCGGACCGGCGTGTTTGGAAAGTGGCACAATGGAGAAGACCCTGATACGGCCGAGTACCGCGAGGCCTTCGCAGAGGCGTGGAAGGACAAGCCCGGCAAGAAATTTCAAGGCGGTCTTGGAGCGAATGCGCACGGCTTTGATGAGGCGTGGGTGTACTACGGGGGCGGTGCGGACTATTTCACGCGTCGCACGGTTCAGGGGCGTGGTCCGGTGAGTTGGTGGCACAACCGGGAGTTCAGAGCGCAAGACACGGGTTATACTGAAGACCTCATAACGCAACGCGCTATCGAATTCATTCACGCCAACAAGGAGCGGCCGTTTCTGTGCTACGTTCCGTTTCATCTGGTGCACGCGCCGATGCAGGCGAAGGAAGGTGATCTTGCCGGCGTCGACCCCAAAGTTACGAACGAGACGAAGCGAACTTACGCTGCAATGATGCAGGCTTTGGACCGAAACGTGGCATCCATTCTTGGTGAAGTTGATAAACTCGGCTTACGCGAAAATACCATTGTTGTTTTTACCAGTGACAACGGCGCTACCCAAGAGGGCAGCAATCTGCCGCTGCGCGGGGGCAAGCACTCTGTTTACGAAGGCGGCACGCGACTGCCAACCGTCATGCTTTGGCCGAAGGCTGGTCTCGTCGGCCGCAAGTGGGATGGGTTGTGCGGCGCGCAGGATTTGTTTCCCACCCTGATGTCGATGGCTGGTCTGAAAATGCCCGAGACGCGTCCGCTTGATGGAAAAAACATTTGGCCAGCGCTGCGCGACGGCAAGCCGAGTCCGGTTGCAAGCTACTACTGGGCTTGGCACAACGAAGACGCAATCCGAACCGCAGAATGGCGTTTACACCGTTTTTTTGACCACAACGAGCTGTATGACATTCGTTCGGATGTCGGTGAAACAACCAATCGCGCCGCTGAGCATCCCGAGGTGGTGAAGCAACTCACTGCAAAAATGAATGAATGGGCTGATTCGCTCGGTGCCGCGCTCACGCATCTTCCTGCTCCTTCCAAACTCAATGCGCCGGCGTCGCCAGACGACGACATCCTTGAAGTGACCGTCACGGTCACCGCAGATGCCAAGCCAAAGGACCAGCTGATCGTGCCATTCGCAAGTTTTGACGGTCGGCAGTTCGCGACGGATTACGTGGAGTACGATATTGCCGCAGCTCCTGACAGCCCCCGCCGCGGAGTCTACTACTCCCCGTTCAAGGGCAACGATAGCAAATCCATGGTGCTCAATTTTAAGCGGGGCGAGGGAATTGACCAGTTTGGGCGCGATCAGTCGCAGTCGCCTGAAACGCAGGGCGGCCTCGGAGAATGGGAGCACCGCGTCATCGGTCTTTGTGCGAGTGCGCCGGGCGTTTTGCCGCGCCACGGACTTGTGTTTCGAGGCGGCAAGCCGGGTACATACAAGGTGTACCTCGACAATCTCAAGTTGCGACATCAGGACGGCACCACGACGCCGATCTGGACTGCAGGCAAAGATACGCGCACCCAAAAAATTGCCGACACGGACTTGTTTCGGGATGTCAGCGTGCGCGCGATCAAGCTTTCCTCGCTGAGGAAATAAACTGCGGGAGTCTCAAAAAATTGTTACGCAATTTAAAGCACCGAGCAAAAGTCGAAGAAACCGATCTTTTCCA
>JBILLC010000289.1:0-3910 GCA_044376275.1 Chthoniobacteraceae bacterium
TTGTTCACTCTTGAGGAGTACCATTGCAGCTATCGCCGGAGTGGCTCTGATCAGGCGGTCAATTGCGAGGCGACGGTGAGAATTCGTGTCAATGGAGCGAGGGAGTACACCGTTGAGCAGGGGGACGGGCCTGTGAACGCCCTCGACGCGGCCTTGCGAAAGGCCCTTAGGCCGTCGTACCCCGAAATCGATAAAGTCCGACTTACCGATTACAAGGTTCGAATTATCAACGGACAGGCTGGAACTGCTGCACGCACCCGGGTGCTGGTCACATCTACTGATGGACATGAGAGCTGGGGTACGGTTGGAGTGAGTGACAACATCATTGAAGCAAGTTGGCTTGCGCTCGTGGATGCGCTTGAACATTGGATTCGCCGGAAGGTCAAATAACGTCAGTCGGGGCAAAGGCATCGATCTTTCGGTCCGTGTGGTCGCAAGACAGGCGAAATGGAATTAAACGAGCGGATTCTCAACGATGCGGGCGGTTGGCAAGTGATGAAGCAGGCGCGTGGACTGCATGCGCTTGGCAGAATCAGAGATGCCAGTTGGAGCGATGGTCTACTGACTGGAATCGTGCGCGAGGGTGAAACAGAATTCCGCGCAGGGCTGAGAATTCAGTCGCGGACTCACATCGAAAATCTTTGCACATGCCGTGACTCAAAAGTGAGGAGTTTGATTTGCGCCCACTCGGTTGCTGTTGGACTCGAGGTGCTCAAACCTTCGCTGAAGGCGCAGGCTCCCGCACCCACGCTTTCAACTGCTGAAACCGTGCAGCGCAATCCGGGTGTGAAGGATTTCGGGGACTCGACGGAAGGTGCGGGTGTGCGCGAAGGATCTAAGCATCAAATTTCGTCTGCGTTTTCACGCAGTGATGGCGAGCCGATTGAATTGCATGTGGTGCTGCCCCCAAATTTTCTTCAGGCCTCCGCGCGTGGTGCGATTCCAATCGGAGTGGAAGCAGTACTGCGCAGCCGGAGGGTCCTCCTGTCTGCTGTAGCTCCCAATGGCAAGTATTGTTGCGATGCGTTCGACTGGGTGCTCTTGCAGGCATTGGGGCGCGTCGGGTCCATGGCTGAGGGGCGGCCTTTTCCGGGAATGCTAATGCTCAACGTGGATCAGGTTTTTGAAATTCTAGCCGCATGCGAATCGCACCCCCGACTCACGGTGGCAAAGCGGACTGCGTTGCGCGTCGTTGCTGAAGGATTGCGCCCGGCTCTTTTCTTGGAGCAACACGCCAACGGCGACTTGTCTTTGAAAAGTGAACTGCCTTCGGGGGTCGGGTTGATTTTAGGCAAGAAAGCAGCGTGGGGTCATCGTGATGAGACCATTCAGCCAGTTTGTCTCGGCTTGCCGGCTGTATATCTTTCGCTCTTGTCGGCTCCGGTAAAAATTCCGGCGGCGGCTGTGACTGAATTCTTACGACGTGAGTGGACTTTTTTTGAGCATGCGTTTCATTGCGATGACGTCCGGTTGCCGGCTGATTCTGCGATGACTGTGGCTGACCCTGCCACAATTGAGGTTGATGGGAATCGGCGCGATGTCACCGGTGACACCCAATTGGAGGGGCATACAAGCATTCTGGAGCGAGCACATTTCTTCCTGGGTCTCGAAGGGTCGTTAAATTTTCTGAGCGGCACCCTGAAAGTGGGCTACGGTGACCGGTTGACAACCCTTTCGAGTCGTCCGGGCCAGCGTCGGGGCAATCGTGCGGCGGAGGATGCCGCTTTGAAGCAATTGCACCGTGCCGGCTTTAGTGGCCCGGACGCGGATGGTAAAATGGTTCTGCGCGGGGAAATCCCGATCCTCGAGTTTTTTGCACGCACGTTGCCCGCGCTCAAGCGCGAGTGGACGGTTGATCTGGGTGAGCGTTTTACGCATGTCACGCGTGAGATTCAACGAATCGAACCAAAACTCGAAATTACCGCCTCTGGTGAAAATTGGTTTGAACTGGATGTTGCCATGCAAGCTGCGGGCGGCGAACGATTCTCGGGAGTCGAAATACAGCGGCTTATTCAGTCGGGACGCAGCCATCTTAGACGAAAGGATGGAAGTGTTGCGGTTTTTGATCCCGGGCTTTTGGACGAGTTTCAGCAGGTTCTTCGCGACTGCGAGCCCGAGCAGCGTCAAGCGGGGCGCTATCGGATTGCCAATCGGCAGGCGGGTTTTTTGCAGGGTTTCATTGAAGCGCAGGGCGCAGCCATTGAGGCGCCGGCGCACTGGCGACAATGGGCGATGTCGACCCGAAACGCGGACTCTTTAAAGGCGATCCCTCTTGGAGATCTGGATGAGCAGTTGCGCCCTTATCAAAAGCAGGGGGTTTACTGGATGCATTTTCTGGCGGCGAACGGACTGGGCGGGATTCTTGCCGACGAAATGGGTCTCGGTAAAACAGTTCAAGCCCTGGCTTTTCTCCGCACACTCAATGGAAGACGACTGGTGGTTGCGCCCTCCTCGTTGCTGACCAACTGGCAGCGCGAGGCTCAGAAGTTCTGCCCCACGCTGCGTGTGTTGGTCATCTCTGGTGCAAGCCGACATGAGCGTATGTTGAGTGAGTTTGAAAATGCGGATCTGGTGATCACGAGTTATCCACTGTTGAGACGCGATATCGATTGGTACCGTGGGGAGGAGTTTTCTGCGGTTGTTTTGGATGAAGGGCAGCATATCAAAAATCCGGACAGTCAGATTGCTAAGTCGGTGTTCATGCTGCGTTCGAAACGTCGTTTTGTTTTAACTGGCACGCCGTTGGAAAATTCAATTCGTGATGTTTGGTCGCTTTTTCACTTCACGATGCCCGGTTACCTCGGTACCCGCCTGGATTTTCGTGAACGGTACGAATTGCCCATCACTCAGCAACCTGGAGGTAATGAGTATCAGAGGATGGCGCGCAGGGTTGCGCCGTTTGTGCTGCGACGGACTAAGAGGGCGGTCGTCAAGGAACTGCCGGAAAAAATAGAGCAGGTGATCTGGTGTGAATTGTCGCCTGCGCAGCGTGAGGCTTACGGAAAACTGGTCGACACGACGCGGCGTGAAGTGAGCAGGGCAGAGGAGCTTAGAAATCAAGGGCAGGCTCGTATTTTGATGCTCACGGCGCTTTTGCGTTTGAGACAGGCATGCAATGATCTGCGCCTTTTGGGTGTAGATTTTGCGCAGGAGGCGAATGCCACCGATGATGAGGCCGCGAATGAAGATGGTGAATCGACGCGGGTCAACGGAGCTGAAAGCAGTTCAGGCAAGCTCGCCGCACTAGGCGAGATTTTTGAAGAAGCGCAACAGGGTGGCCATCGGATGCTGGTTTTCAGTCAATTCTCCAGCATGCTTGACTTGTTGCAGCAATGGATGGAGGCGAGGCAAATCGACTTCTGTAGGCTCGACGGGTCGACACGTGATCGCACTGCCCAGGTTGACCGATTTCAAACGGGGACTGTTCCTGTGTTCTTGATTAGCTTGAAGGCGGGCGGCGTTGGATTGAATCTCACGGCCGCTGATACCGTCATTCACTTTGATCCATGGTGGAATCCTGCGGTGGAGGCGCAGGCAACGGATCGTGCGCATCGTATTGGACAGACATCGGTGGTCACTTCATACAAGTTGATTATGCGTGGGACGGTTGAGGAGAAGATTCTGGCTCTTCAAGGACGCAAAAAGGCGCTGATGGATGCTTTGGTTGATAGCGAGCAGCCTCTGATGGACGGGTTGAGTATGGAAGATTTGGGTGAACTTCTCGCGTGAGGAAAGACTGGGATCGGTTTCTCGTGATGGCGTCCTTGGTCTTGAATATTAAGAAATGCACCATTTGAACTCAGAGCTCGCTTACTGCGGCGTGTGCAGGTGTCGTTTGAGAAACGAGAGTAGGGTTGCTAGAATATTCTTCTCTGCAAGCTCGATCCCAAAGCCGTGACCTGCTCCTTTG
>JBILLC010000290.1:0-3902 GCA_044376275.1 Chthoniobacteraceae bacterium
GAGCGCGCGTTGGCGTTGAGCGCCAGCTCGTCTCTTATTTGCTCTTGTTTAAAATCGCCTTTACCTCCTCGATTGAGAGGACGCGGCCAGTGCTGACTCCACCGGTTGGGCCGTTCCCGGGCGTGTAGGGGATCTTCTTTTTCTGTGCTTCTGGACCCTCGTAGGTTTGGGTGAGTGAGGTGGGGGTCTCAGGAAGAGTCGCAGACCGTGTTTCGGCCGCTCGAGATTGACTGGTCTTGGACAGAAACGGGGATGATGCGGCTTCGTTTGCGTTTTCGAGCGAAACGGATTTATCGGAAAGGAACGGCTTGTTGCTGGAGGTTGCCGGGTTGGTGATGAATTCCGACGAAGTGAAAGACTTGGCGTCAAAGGCGCGGGCGAAGGGGATGTTGGGCTTTGCCTCGAACTTGGGCGTTAGTGAACTCGGTGCGGCCGCCGTGGAGAAAGATTTCCCCGCGATCGCCGGCGTGCCGGTTTTGAGAAGTGAAAGGTTGAAAGTCTTGTGTGGGTTGAGTTGGGTGGAGGGCGTGGCGCCCTGGGGCTGCGCGTCCCTTGTTGAACCTGCTTGTGACGCTGGGAGGCCGAGCAGGAGCAGGGTGAGAGCGAGAAGCGCGACTGCACTTGGAGCGGTGGGGGCCGGAATGAGCCTCCACTGGGCACACCGATCATGAAGGTGCGGGCTTGCAGACATGGCGAGACTCTGACAGGCGGTCGTGGCTACCGCAAGAAGCCTTTCGCGGGGAGGATTTCGGATATCCCTCAGGCAGAGGGGTATTTTTGTCGAAATACTTGGAAGAACAGGAGGATTCGGTTTGCCAAGTGAAAAATTAGGGGGCAGAGTGTTCCTGTATTAGTTGAGCAGAGCCTCGGCAACGGGGAGCTGTCAGAGAGCAAATAGCTTCTTTGGTTGCTTGAGATCCGATGACCGGAAACCTTACCGAATTCTTTGCTTGGCAGTTAATTGAGAAAACGGAATGGGTACCAAATTGTATGTCGGAAATCTTGCATTCACTATGACTGAAGGCGAACTGGAGGATTTGTTCCGCCAGGTCGGTGATGTCTCTGAGGTGCAGATCATTTTCGATAAGTTCACGAACAAATCTCGCGGTTTCGCATTCGTGACGATGGCGACAGACGCCGCAGCAGCAGAAGCAGTCAATCGGTTCCATGGCCAAGCCGTGGAGGGCCGTCCTCTCACAGTCAATGAAGCGCGTCCACGTGAAGCTCGCGGCCCAGGCGGCGGCGGCGGGGGAGGCGGATTTGAGCGTCGCGGTGGCGGCGGTGGAGGACCTCGTGGATTCGATCGTGGTGGCGGCCGTGGGGATCGCGGAGATCGCGGCGACCGTGGTGGCCGCGGAGATCGCGGGGATCGCGGTGGTCGCTTCTAGTCGACCCCTGTCTGCAAGAGTGCGGATTCCAAGTTTTAATGAGGAGTCGGCCTAGATAGCTCCTTACGCAGCTTAAAAGTATGGCGGGATCTTCCGGAGGGAAGGTCCCGCTTTTTTGTTGTGCGCATCGTGGGCGCACACCGCGGTGGAATGCTGGAGGCTTGCATGCCGGACCTTCTCACACGAATACAGCCCACCTGCAGCGGTTCTCGAGCGAATAGGGCTGAGCTCGTTCATTCACCCCCTCAAAGCTCATGCATGAGCACCATCGCTTCCATCCAACCGCCGTGATACCGGCCGTGCGTCCGGTGGGGTGGCGGGATGACGCGGCTAACTCCGACCCCCACCCGATTGTTTGGCTCAAAAGATCCCGTGTGATGAAGAAATAGGACACAATTGTGATTTTGCCTTCGTCAGCTTTCCAATTAGATAAGTACTGTTAATCTCAAGCTTGTATATGTCCCAAAGTATCATTGACCCGAGCCGCCTCGAAAAAATCGAGTTTTCCAACGATGAAATCGCACGTTATTCGCGGCATCTCATCATGCCAGAGGTCACCATGGAGGGGCAGAAGCGCCTTAAATCCGCCGGCGTACTCTGCATCGGCACCGGGGGCTTGGGCTCGCCCATCGCCCTTTACCTGGCGGCGGCCGGAGTCGGGCGTCTCGGACTGGTGGATGGCGATACGGTGGATTTCTCCAACCTCCAACGCCAAATCCTTCATGGCACCAAAGACGTCGGGCGCAAAAAACTCAACTCTGCGAGGGATCGCATCCGTGAGGTAAACCCAAATGTACAGGTGGATCTGTACGATGCCTTTTTCACTGCTGCAAATGCCCGCCAGATCGCGGAGCCATACGACGTGATCATTGACGGCACGGACAATTTTCCGACGCGTTACTGCTCGAACGACATCTCAGTATTTTTGAAAAAACCAAATGTTTACGGATCGATTTTCCGATTCGACGGCCAGTGTACGGTGTTTGCTCCGCACCTGGGCGGGCCGTGTTACCGCTGCATGTTCCCCGAGCCGCCGCCGCCGGGGATGGTGCCGAGTTGCGCTGAGGGCGGGGTGCTTGGGGTGTTGCCGGGTGTCATCGGCGTGTTGCAGGCCATTGAGGCGATCAAGCTCATCATGGGCATCGGTGAGTCGTTGATGGGGCGTCTGGTGCATTTCGATGCATTGAAGTTGAAGTTTCGTGAGTTCAAACTGCGACGCGATCCGAAGTGCCCCGTGTGCGGAGAGCACCCGACCATCACGGATCTGGTGGATTACGAGCAGTTCTGTGGCATCCCGCAGGCGCATGCGGCCGAGAAGGAGGAGGCGCTGGTGCCGACGGTTGGCGCGCGGGAACTCAAAGCAAAGTTCGAGCGCGGTGACAAGTTCGTGTTGCTGGATGTGCGTGAGGATTTTGAGCGCGATATTTGCAGGATTGAGGGCTCACGGTTTATTCCGCTCGGGCAGCTGCCCTCACGGATGAGCGAATTGGACAGTGCGGATGAGATCGTGCTGCAGTGCAAGTCGGGTGTGCGCTCGGCAAGGGCGTTGAAGCTTTTAAGCGAGGCGGGTTTTGGCAAGCTCTTGAACCTCGAAGGCGGCATTCTCGCGTGGTCGGAGCAGGTTGACCCAACGGTTCCGAAGTACTAGCTGTCTATGGCGAGGTTGGCTCCGGAGTTTGTCGGTTTGCTGTGCTGTCCCGCGACGGGCCAGCGCTTGTCAGTGGCTCCGGATTCGATTTTCGAGACATCGCCTGCTTTGGAATCCTTTCGCCAATCAGTTCAGTGCTGGTTGCTCCGGGCTGATGGGCGGATCGCGTATCCTGTTCGAGACGGGCTGCCCGTTTTGCTGGCGGAAGAAGGCGTCGCGTTAAGCGGGAACGCTAGTAACGATAGTGACAACGCCGGTGACGCCGGTGACGCCAGAAAGATCGACCTGACTGAGGTGGGGAAAAAGAAAGTTTAACTTGAAAACACTGTAAGAGCAGATGGGTAAAGACGACGGAATATTTGAATGGAAAAAGGGCCTGCGTTTGGACGCGATGAACCATCCCTCGATTGAGGAGGATGATTACAAAAAGTCGCTTAAAAATGCGCAGCTGAAGTTGCTCAACTATCAGCGAAGCCTTGCTGAATCGAACCGCAATTTGATCGTTCTGTTCGAAGGCCCGGACGCCGCAGGCAAGGGCGGCGCCATCAAGCGATTGGTGGAACGCTTGGATCCACGAATGTTGCGGGTGCACTCCGTCGTGAAGCCCACGCAGGAGGAGTACGCGCATCACTATATGTGGCGCTTTTGGAGGAATCTTCCGCAGTATGGGCAGATCGCGGTGTTTGACCGATCCTGGTACGGGCGGGTTTTGGTGGAGCGCGTGGAGGGATTCGCCTCGGATCGTGAATGGAAGCGGGCCTACCAGGAGATCACGGAATTTGAGCGGATGCTGGTCGATGACGGCACGGTGTTTGTGAAAATCTACATGCACATTTCCAAGGACGAGCAGTTGCTACGTTTCAAGC
>JBILLC010000008.1:0-14040 GCA_044376275.1 Chthoniobacteraceae bacterium
TGCTGCGTAACGCTTATGAACGTGCGGTTGCACATGGCCTTGAGCCGCATGTGGGAAATATTTTGAGCACGGATGTGTTTTACAGGGAGGACGCCACGGTGACAGATCTGCTCACAAAGCATGGAGTGCTCGCGGTGGAAATGGAGACAACAGCGCTGTATACGCTAGCCGCCAAACACAGGGTGAACGCGCTCACGATTTTGACCGTGAGTGATCATCTGATCACGGGTGAAGCCACAACGGCGGAGGAGCGGCAGACATCCTTTCACAGCATGATGGAAGTCGCGCTTGAGACTGCGATCACTCTTTAAAACGCGAGTCATGACAACGAGGAATCCAGACCGCTAGATCCCGCAACTGCGTCAAGAATGAGAATGGTAGATTTGATCGAAAAAAAGCGGGATGGCGCAGAGTTGTCTTCGTCAGAGATCAGGTTTTTTGTGGATGGGTACACCTCTGGAGCGATTCCCGACTACCAGATGAGCGCCATGGCGATGGCGATTTTCTTCAGGGACATGACCGAGCGTGAACGGGCTGATCTCACGCTCGCAATTGCGTATTCGGGCGAGACGATGGATCTCTCGAGCGTGTTCGGGGTGAAGGTCGACAAGCACTCAACGGGTGGAGTGGGAGACACGACGACGCTCGTGCTTGCGCCTCTTGTGGCGTCACTGGGGATTCCGGTTGCAAAGATGTCGGGCCGCGGACTCGGGCACACTGGCGGGACGGTTGACAAGCTGGAGTCGGTACCTGGATTCAACGTAGAGATAAGCAGGGCGGCGTTCCTTGAGTTGGTGAACCGGCAGCAGATCGCGGTCATCGGGCAGACGCACGATCTCGCACCAGCGGATAAGAAGCTTTACGCGCTCAGGGATGTAACCGCCACAGTGAACTCGATTCCGCTGATTGCGAGTTCCATCATGAGCAAGAAAATCGCCTCGGGTGCCGACGCGATCGTGCTCGATGTGAAGACCGGTTCGGGAGCGTTCATGAAGACGTTGGATGGCGCTCGTGAACTTGCAGAGGCCATGGTTCGGATTGGTAACAATGTTGGCAGGAAAACGGTGGCGCTCATCTCGGATATGAGCCAGCCGCTTGGCTTTGCGGTTGGCAACGCGTTGGAGGTTCGCGAAGCGATCGACACCTTGCGCGGGGCTGGGCCGGCGGATCTGGAGGCGTTGTGCATAGCCCTCGGCCGGCAGATGGTGCTGCTTGCGGGAGGGGCCGAGTCGCTGGCGCATGCTGAAGAGAGGCTGCGTGGAGCGATCCGCTCCGGAGCCGCTCTTGCAAAATTCCGTCAATGGCTTACGAGCCAGGGCGGAGACGCATCGGTTGTCGACAACCCGGATTTACTTCCGCAGGCCCGTGACCGTATCGAGCTTCGGGCATGGCGGGCGGGCGTCGTGAGTGAAATAGTCGCGGATCAGGTTGGCGTTGCGGCGATGTTGCTGGGCGCTGGACGGGTCACGAAAGAGTCCGGGATTGATTTGGCGGTCGGAGTCGTGTTGCGGAAGAAAGTTGGCGACGCAGTGCGGGAGGGAGAGGCGCTGGCGATTATCCATGCCAATCATGAAAACGTCGAAGAGGTGATGCGATTGATACGCGAAAGTATCAAGATTTCAGATCATGCTCGTCCGCCTGAATTAATCTTGGGTGAAGTGTTTTGAGGCATGTAGCGGTAGTTTGCGGGCCCGCTGTGCAAGTAGGCCGCGCGTTCAGCAGTGAAGCGTGCACTCCGCGCTTAAACGGGAGACGTGAATGGCAGCGGCGATGTTACCCGGGGATTTACGCCGTGGCGTACAGACGGTCTCCCGCGTCACCCAGACCGGGTACAATGTAGCCTTTCGAGTTCAATCCCTGATCAATGCTTGCGGTCACCAGTGTGATTTGTTGGCCGGAGTCCTCGAATGCTCCTTGGATTGCGTGGATTCCCTCCGGGGAAGCGAGGAGGCAGATGCATGTAATGTCGCTCGCTCCGCGCTCTAGCAGAATCCGTATGGCTGCTTGCAGAGTGCCTCCTGTCGCGAGCATCGGGTCGAGAACAAACACTTGTCGCCCTGTGAGAACCTTTGGGATGCGCTCCAAATAAACTGTCGGTTGCAGGGTTTGTTCGTTCCGTGCCACGCCCAAAAAACCGACTTCCGCCTCGGGCAAGATCTGGAGCAGCCCGTCCAGCAGCCCGAGGCCGGCACGCAACACTGGCACGATCACAGGGGCCGGGGTGCAGAGTGTCGATCCTGTCATGCGAGCGACTGGCGTTTGAACCATCCGTGTCTCGACGCGGATCCGTGTCGTCGACTCGTAGGCAAGCAGTGTGATCAGTTGGTTTGCAAGCCGGCGAAAATTCGCGCTATCGGTGGTTTCATCGCGCAACTGGGTGAGCTTGTGTCCGATCAGCGGATGGGTTGGAGTGATGACATTCACGCACCTGAGGATATCATAAACGCTCTCGTTCAGGGATGCTTTTATGGGGGACGCAGCTCGAGCTGCATCACAAAGATCGCGGGATTTGCGTGTGAGCACGAATGGCGGGGTTGCGATCGGCGGCAGGGTGGTTGCGCTTCCCTCCGGGGGCGTCCCGGTGTTATGCCCAAACATGGCTTACGAAGATGAATTGATTATTTCTTGGGTAGAGCTCCACAGGGATGCGCGGTATTTGTCGCAATTGCTTCATCAGCGGGGCGCGTGGAATGGCGTGATTGCGGTGACCCGGGGTGGAATGGTTCCTGCGGCACTTGTGGCGAGGGAGCTCGACATTCGCATGGTAGACACGGTTTGCATCGCAAGCTATGCGTCGGATACCACGGGTGGCGCGGCCACGCAGCAAGTCGAGCTGCGCGTTTTAAAACAAAGCATCGCTGGCGATGGCGAAGGCTGGCTTTTGATTGACGACCTGGTGGACACCGGACGAACGGCACAAATGCTGCGAAAACTTTTGCCAAACGCTTTCTTTGCGACTTTGTACGCAAAACCCGCCGGCCGTCCCCACGTGGATCTTTTCGTGAAGGAATTCAAGCAAAGCAAGTGGATCCATTTTCCGTGGGACATCACTTATCAGTTTGCAACGCCGATCAAAGAGGGCGGCCGCGCTACTTCCGAATCTGTTTAACGCCTCCGACAATCGCTCCACTCGACAGAGTGGCCATGCGCCGAAAGAATCGCGAACCCGGCACAATCGGCTACTAGGGCTCAGGTGTTTAAACCCATTGTGTCATGGTGTCGGAGGGCTAAGAATTTGCGCGGACCCTACTCTTACCTCAGGGGGTTCCGTCTGAATGCGCCTATTCTAGGGCCGAATCACGCGGCCTCAAGTGATCTGAAGCCGCTCAAGAGGCCTCATGCCAGCGATGGCTTGAGAGCACCCTCTGTTGATACGTTCACGCTCGCTTAATGTCCGTGCTACAGCGCATCAAGAATCCCCGCGATACAGGCAGACAGAAAATTCGCAAGGGTACCGGCAACCATTGCGCGTAATCCCAACCGCGCCAGATCGCCGCGCCGCTCCGGGATCAAAGCTCCAATGCCGCCAAGCTGCACCGCAATCGAGCTGAAGTTCGCAAATCCACACAGCGCAAATGTCGCGATGGTGCGCGAGTGCTGTGAAATGGACTCGGCAGGCAGTTTTCCCAAATCACCGAAGGCCACAAATTCGTTGAGCACCATTCGTTTTCCAAGCAGGCTTCCAACGAGGCCGGCGTCAGCGTCGCTCACGCCCATTAACATAGCGAAGGGCTTGAAAAGTACGCCCAGGATTCCCTCCAAACTTGAGCCGGGAAAGACGCTGTTGAGAGCGCCGTTTAGCAACGCCACAAGCCCAATGAACGCCACCAGCATCACTCCGACATTGAAGGCAAGCTGCCCGCCCTCAAATGCTCCGCGCGCAGCCGCATCGAGAAAGTTCGCATCTTGATTCTCGACCCTGACCTTCAAACTCCCCGCGGTTTTTGGAAAATCAGTTTCTGGAACCATCAGTTTGGCCATCACAATCGCGCCCGGTGCCGTCATGATCACCGCAGTCAAAAGGTGCACGATATCCACATGCGCCATCTGGACGTAGGCGACCATGATGCTTCCTGAAACGTGCGCCATGCCAGCGGTCATGATGACCATCAGTTCGCTTTGCGTGAGCGCGGATAAAAATGGACGAATCGTGAGCGGCGCTTCCGTCTGCCCCATCAAAATGCTTGCCGCAACACTCACGCTCTCAGCACCCGATATCTTTAAAAACCTGCCCATTCCTCGCGCTGTTACCTCGACGATTTTTTCCATCACGCCCGCGTGGTAAAGCACGGCAAAAATGCTCGCCACAAAAATAATGACCGGCAGAACTGAGAAGGCAAAATAACCACTCGCCGGATCTGCGAGATTCCCGAAAACAAACAGGGATCCTTTCGCGGCGTATTGCATCAGCTCCTGCACAATCAGCCGCATTTTGTCGAAAGCAGCACCGACCAGATTGCCCCTCAACAGTGCTGCACAAACCAGAGCAAAGACTCCAAAATTGAGAGCGGCATGTTCAACCCCTGCGAACCGGCGGAGCAGCATGGGCACGCACATCACGCCCGCCACCATCCAAGCGGCGCCTTGTGGAAAAGGCAAAAAAGAGAGGCATTGCTGGATCCACGCGCCCTTCAAAACAACAAAAGCGAAGAGCCATTGTAACACCACCCCCCAGACAATCGTCCGCCAGTGAATCGCATTCCGATTCGAAGAAAGCAGAAAACCGATCAACAAGAATACGAAAATACCAAGGAAGCCCATGAGGATGTTTTTGCAAAGCTCTAGCCACCGATCGGATGCCACAGGGTCTTGAATTCAACAAACTCACGGATGTGGTAAAGTCCCTGCATTGAGTCATTCGTCCAATCCCGCTGCGGCGCTGAGTTCAAGAGCACGGTGCGCTTCACGGAGTCCGCTGCGCCGTCTTGCAGCATGGTACGCTCAGCTTGATCTGCGACTGCGTATACAGCGCGCAGCTGCTCGTGCGTCGCAAACGTTGGAAGCAAATCGGCTCGGCGCCCGCTCAAGAGGTTTACCACGCCGGCAGGGAGATCGCTGACGGCGAGAATTTCCCCGAGCACAATGGCCGCCATCGGCTGTGAATGAGAGGCGAGTGCCACGACAGTGTTTCCAGCCACAATCGCCGGAAGGAACATGGACAGCAACGCCAGAAGAGGCCGTTCCTCCGGCGAAAGCACGCCAACGACGCCCACCGGCTCAGCGATGGTGAAATTAAAGTGCGGCGACGCCACTGGATTGACACTACCGAGCAACGCCTGAAATTTGTCCGCCCACCCGGCGTAGTGGGTCACGCGTTCAATAGAGGCGTGCACCTCCCCAAGCGTATCCTTTGTGTTGCCGTTGGTGAATTCCAGGACGCGTGCCAATTCAGCTGCACGCGACTCCAGCATTTCGGCGATTCGATACAGAATCTGACCGCGGTTGTATGCACTCCGAGCGGCCCAACCTTGGCCAGCCTTGGACGCAGCCTCCACCGCGTTGCGCAAATCTTTGCGCGTGCAAAGCGGGATGTTCGCGATGAAACGATTCGACGAGTCATGGAATGGATAAACACCTCCGCCTTCCGACCGCACAAAGGCGCCACCCACAAAACACTTTGGCGTTTTTAAAACGGGAATTCTAGCCATGGTCATTAGGTTAGTTGCGCGTACTCAAGAAGACCCTGCGGGCCCCCCTCCCTCCCAAACCCAGACTCTTTGTATCCGCCAAACGGCGAGGAGGGGTCAAATTTGTGATACGTGTTCGCCCACACCACGCCCGCCCTGAGCTCGGCGGACATTTTTAAAATGCGCGAACCCTTGTCTGTCCAAACCCCGGCACTTAATCCAAAACGGGTGTTGTTCGCTTTTTCCACAGCCTCCTCAGCGGTGCGGAACGTGAGCACGGAAAGCACCGGGCCAAAAATTTCCTCGCGCGCCACACGGTGACTCATCGAGACGTTTGAGAAGATCGTCGGTGGGAAATAGTATCCTTTTTTTGGCAGTTTTATTTCCGGCTGGAACAGATCCGCTCCCTCAACGACGCCGCATTTTACAAGGGATCGGATTTTCTCAAGCTGCGCCGCAGAGTGGATGGCGCCGATGTCCGTGTTCTTGTCGAGCGGATCACCCACGCGAAGCTGTTGAATGCGGAGTTTGAGCCGGCGTAACACCGCGTCTGCGACGGATTCCTGCACCAAAAGCCGCGAACCCGCGCAGCACACATGACCTTGGTTGAAGAAAATCCCGTTCACGATCCCTTCGACCGCCTGATCGAGCGGCGCATCCTCGAACACAATATTCGCAGCCTTGCCGCCGAGCTCCAAGCTGAGCTGTTTGCCTGTCCCCGCAAGCGAGCGCTGGATTTTCTTCCCAACTTCAGTGGATCCTGTGAATGCAATTTTCGCAGCCTTTGGATGGGTGACGACGGCGAATCCGGTTTGGCCGCCCCCCGTGACAATGTTTACGACGCCAGGAGGCAGGCCTGCATCGTTCAAAATCGATGCGAATTTCATCGCGGTAATCGAAGTCGTTTCTGCGGGCTTGAGCACCACCGTATTCCCACATGAAAGTGCAGGTGCGATTTTCCAAGCCAACATCAGCAGCGGAAAATTCCATGGAATAACCTGACCAACCACGCCAACTGGGGCCACTCTGCGGCCGGGGGCTAGGTGTTGCAATTTGTCCGCCCAACCCGCGTGGTAGAAGAAATGTGCGGCGGCCATCGGTAAATCGAAGTCACGGGATTCGCGGATTGGTTTGCCGCCGTCAAGGGTTTCAGCCACTGCGAACTCGCGCGCCCTGTCCTGCAGCAACCGCGCGATGCGGAAGAGATACTTTCCGCGTTCTGCACCCGGAGTGCCGCTCCATTTCGGGAGAGCGCTGGCAGCAGCCGTGTACGCGGCGTCGACGTCGGCAGGGCCTGCCTCTGCAATTTCCGAAAGCGTCTCTCCGTTCCGCGGACTGATCGATGGAAAATACTTTTTCGACCTCGGTGCGACAGTTTCGCCCCTGATGAAAAGCTGATAAGAAGGCGCGATGTTCGGCGGGGCAGTTTCTGGCGAAGGATCAAATTCCCACAGGTTTCCGAAAAGAAGTTCTCGGGCTGGAGCGGGGTTTTTTTTGGCGGCCATGTGAAGGTCAGTCTCTGTGTGTTTAATAACTGCCGGTCGCCTCGCTGAAGGCATATGGGGCTTGATAGCGGCCGGTGCGCTCCTTCTCAAGTTGGCGGACGAGGTCGTTAAGCAGTGCGGAGGCACCGAAACGATACCGACTGTTGTTGAGCCAGCGGTCGCCGAGGGTTTCCTTCACAGCAATCAAAAAAGTGAGCGCCTGTTTTGCGGTTCTGATGCCGCCTGCGGGCTTCATTGAAATTTCGACTCCGGTCTCAAAGTAATGATCCCGGATGGCGTCAAGCATCACCTGATTGTTGGCGAGCGTGGCGTTGGCCGCCGTTTTACCCGTGCTCGTTTTGATAAAATCACCTGTACGCAGCACGCGCATCGCCAGGAAAGAGGCGGCGCGGATGTTGTCGTAGGTTTCAAGTTCGCTTGTCTCGAGAATGACCTTGAGGGTGCGTTCACCGCATGCATCGCGGACAGCAGCAATCTCATCCTGAACTTGGTTGAGTTCACCGGCGAGGAAAGCGCCGCGATTGATGACCATGTCGATCTCATCGGCCCCGTCTCCGAGCGCCGCGCGGACTTCAGCGAGTCGCGTGGACAACGGGGCTTGGCCCGATGGAAATGCCGTCGCCACCGATGCAATTCGAACGGCGGAGTTCGCGATTTGGCGGCGCGCGTGTCTGACCATCGACGGGTACACGCAAACGGCGGCCACTGAAGGAACCGCCGGGTCATCAGAAGGCTGGAGTGCTTTGCGGCAGAGTGAGGCGATTCGGCCCGGCGTGTCTTTGCCTTCAAGGGTGGTCAGATCGAGCATCGAAACAGCGAGTTTAAGCCCGACGACCTTCGAGTGCTTCTTGACGCTACGCGTCGCGTATTTTTGCACACGCTCCTCGATCCCCACCTGATCCACGGGGCCGACCTCCCTCAAAAGGAAGCGCGGAATGGAGACGTTGGGACGGGTCATTGTAGGGGTGTGGGCGGTGCACCTCGCCCGTTGGCTGAGTCGGAGTCAAATTGGCTGCTTATCGCAGACCGGCTGAACATGATCTCTCCGAATGGAAACGCAGGAGTCGGCGGCGTGCAGGATACAAATCCCTCAAATCCTATCCAATCATGCACGAAAGTACGGACTCACAAAAAGGACATGCGAACACCTCCGCGCGCACGCTGAGCACCGCGGCAAGACGGATTCTAGATCTGCGCCAAGTGTATGTAGTCACTCTGCCGCGAGAAAAATAAGGACGACTTCCGACATTTCAACAGGCCCATTCACGCCGGGTCCTCGGGGGCCGTGGGAAGGCTTGCTGATTGCATCAGATTATCAACAGACGGCTTCAAAGGCGGAAACCGTGGCGAAAAATATAAACTGGGGAAGGAAAAACCCCATCACATGGACGGGCACTACCCAATCCCTCTCGCTTCGTTGTCCGCGTGGCAGCTGCTTTTCAGAAACACTTTTCCAACGTCTCGCGGATAAATCCGTGAAACGATTTTGATGATCAGGAGTAGGACGCGATGAAATGTCGGTAGAAAACCTGCGCCTCCTCAACTTGGGCTAGTTCCACGAATTCATCGACTGCGTGCGCTTGGTCGATGCTCCCTGGACCAAACACCACCGTGGGGACTCCTGCCCTCGAGAGTTTGCTCGCGTCGCTTCCAAAAGGAACCCCGCATGGCGTGGGATTCCGTCCCATGGACGAGAGAATGCGCTGGGAATGTCCGACAACCCGGCTGTTGAGATCCGTGTCGAGAGCCTCGTCCACTAGCAGTAAAGGCCGCTCGATCCGACCGTCGAAATTTGGGTGATGCTGCCGAATTCGATGCAGCAGCGCCTCATAACCAGCCACGACCTCCTCGGCACGCTCGTGCGGCAGCAGGCGGCGGTCGACTTCAATCGCCGCGCTATTCGGGACTAAATTCACCTGTACGCCTCCGCGCACCACTCCGACGTTGACTGTTGCCGCTCCGAGCAACGGATGTTTTTGAGACGCTAGCCGTTCATTCTCCGCCTCCAACTCCAGCACGACGCGCGCAATATCGCTGATCGCATTGTGCCCAAGATGCGGCTTTGAGCTGTGCGCCGCCACGCCATGTGTGACGATGCGAAACCGCAACACCCCCTTCGTGGCCGTCACAAGACGCATCTCCGTTGGCTCCGCAACAATCGCCGCCTCGGCCGCCAGTCCTTCACACAGACGTACAACGCCGCGGTAGCTGAACTCTTCGTCAACCACCGCAGCCAGCCATACTTCGCATTCCGGCTTAACTCCGTCTGCTTTGAGCGAAGCAACCGCGTGCATCATCGCTGCCAAACCAGCCTTGTCATCCACGGAGCCGCGTCCGTAAAGCTTGCCATCTTTTATGTCCGCGCCGAAGGGGTCCACCTCCATGCCCTTCACCGATACCGTATCTGTGTGCGCTTCGAGCACGATCCTCCTCGAGGTGCGGCCGGGGATTCGCGCGATCAAATTGGCGCGTCCAGGAAAAACTTCCTGCTCGAAAGCCTCGATTCCGCGCTGAGAAAAAAAATCGCGCAGATACGGAAGAACGTTCGCCTCGGTGCCACCGTCGCCGTACGCGGGGTTGACGGAGTTAATCTTCACCAAATCCGCGAGCGTTTGATGCAAAGGTTTCATGCGAAAATAAAAGGCGGAACAAGCCGCCCTTAGGCAAACACACCATCGTCCCGGAGCGATTGGAGAACAGATAACAACCGCGTGACATCATCCTCGCTGTTGTATCCGTGGATTGCAATTCTGATTCTGCCGGCTTGGTGCATGACGTGAATTTGGTGCGCATCCAGCGCCGCATGCAGGGCAGTGGTTTGCTCGTGTTTAAATGCAACGATGCCCGTCGGGTTTTCGCATCTCCATTCACAGAGCGGAGTCAAGCCTAGACGGCGCAATCCCTCGTCGACACGCTTGACGAGCGGGTTTGCATGCATGCCGATTTTTTCAATTCCGATGGATTCAAGGTATGAAAGCGAAGCGCCAAGAGCGTAGAGCGAGATGAAGTTTGGCATTCCCACAGAGAAACTGGCGGCGCCAGTTTTTGAGACCGCGCGTTCAAGCCGGTCGGAATCGAAAGCGTTTAACAAGTGGTACCAACCTCCAGCCATCGTGGTGAGTCGCTCGGAGGACGCTGCAGGTACGCCGATGACGCAGCCCCCGTGGATTCCAAGGGTCCACTTGTGGGTGCTTGAAATGAGAATGTCCGCATCATGACATTCGATTGGAATGCGACCGAAAGCTTGCGTGATGTCGACCGCGATCACCGCCCCCGGCGCCAGTGTACGTACCATTTGATGGAATGGCTCCCAGTTGATCCGGTGCCCGCTGTAAAAACTCACCAGCGAAACCTGAACCAGCCGAGTCTTCGGGCCGAGCAGTCCGGAGAGATCCTCCGGCGCCAGCGCTCCTTGATTTGCGCGCCAGACCTTCAGCACGGGCGGATTCACCGATCGCATCCAAGGGGTGATGCCGGCTGGAAAATCTATGTCGGTGACCACCACCTCATCGCCTTCGCCGAGTCGAAGCGCGGTTGCGAGCAGGTTGTATGCTTCCGAACTGCAAGAGCAAAACGAAACCTCGGCCGGAGTGAGCGATAGTAAACGCGCACAAACAGTCCTGCATTTTTCAACCTGAGCAAAGTGACCGTCTCTTCCCCGCATCCCAAGTGCTTTGTCCCGGAGGTATTCGTTCACCGCCTCTTCAACGCAAAGGGGCGGGATACTCTCCGCCGCGGTGTTGAGGTAAGTCATTTCTTTCAGCGCTGGGAACTGCTCGAATCTTGAGGTGTCGGTAAACATGGAAGGTGAGGGGAAAAATTGTAGTGGCAGAATGCCGCTCGAATGGGTGTTTCTCAATCTTCGGGAGCGTGACGCCTGTTGTGTGCTGGTGTATGCTGGTTGTATCACCCGTGTACGGGAGTTGCCGCGGACTGAGGGGTGTCAGCGCCAGTGTTGCGCGGGATTTTCCAAAGCGCGTACAGCGAAAACACGCCCATCCATGGAGCGATGCCAGCGACCACGAGCCCAAAGTCATACGATTTTGACCAGTCTGCGAGCGCGCCCATGACGCTGTGAAGCGGCGAGGTAAGAGCCCACACCCACAAGCTTAGAATGCCTGTAAGGCGGCCGACGTGCGTGGCAGAAAGATCCTGCACAAAGCTGTAGTAGCATGGGAAAAGGGCGAGCGCACCGGCGCCGATGATTAGCAGCGTGCACAGCAGAAAACCGCCCCGCCCCAAAAAGGGAAGCAGCACGCTCAGTGAAGTCAGCACGCAAGCACATGCGTATACCCTTCGCCGTGCAAAGTGCGGTGTGAGGTGGAAATGTTTAACAAACTTGAGAGCGAGTAAACCTGCGAGAATGCAGCCAACATCCGTCGCGGCAAAGTAGAGAGAATTAAAATTCAAAGCGGCGGATTCGGAATAGCCGCGGCCTATTTGCAGAAACTTCATCAGCCACACGCGATAGACGTGCCACACAGTTTGCGCGCCGACGATCAGGATGGCCACCGCCCAGAATGGTCTGCTGCGTAAAATCGAGGACAGCCCGTCTTTATTCGCCGCAGCGTTGGCGTCCAGGGTTGTCGATTCTGCCAAATCACGGGGCCGCATCAGAATGAACCAGCCGAGGGCCCAGACAACGCCAAGAATGCCGACAACGACAAATGTTCTGCGCCATGAACCGACCGAGTCGGTGAGCAGCACCCGCATGAGCTGCGGGGTGAGTATTGCACCGATGGATGCGCCGCTTTGCAGAATGCTGTTTCCAAGCGTCCGCTGTTGATCCGAAAGAATCGCGTGTGTGGTTTTGAGCGCGCACGGCCAGTGCGCTGATTCAAAAAATCCAAGCAGCGCGCGACAGACCAACAGACTGTCGTGTCCTTCGGTCATCCCGCTCGCGGCACCCATTGCCGACCATGCGAGCAGTGCTGCGGGATAGAGAACATAGATCGGAACCCAGTCTGCGAGGAATCCGAACACCATCGAACCGAGAGCAAATGACCATCCAAACGCAAGTTCGAGGTGGCCATACTGGGTTTCGCTCAGTTGGAGTTCGCTGGTGATCCGAACCGAGGCGCTCGCAAGAGTGACCCGATCCATGTAGTTGATGGTCGTAGCCAAAAGCAGCAGTCCTGTGACGCTCCAGCACCAAAGGGCGGTGCGTTGATTCTGCGCAGCGGGCGACATAAAGTTCGGGGGGATTCAGGTCTGAGTGTCTTTGGTTTGCCGCCGAATTTTACAGCCGATCAAGGTGTGCACATGGCGTCAGGCACTCGTGTTGACCTTAACGAGTCGAGCGAGATAGCCAACTTTTTAAACCGGTGTCTTGTGTCCTTGGCGTGGATGGCGAGTATGTGCGCCACCCCCATGCACCCCGTATCCTTGAAAGCCGTGCATCGTCTACTCCTGTTCGGTATCGTTGCATTTGCAGCGACCGGCATCGCCCAAGCGCAGCCAAAGCCTGTTCCGCGGATGCAGGCGATTCCGCTGCCGCATGAAGAGGTTTCGTTTCAGTGCGCCGGCCGCGAACTGACGCGGTTTCACTTCAAAGGCGCGCAGGAGAGGCCTTTCTTGTTTCCGGTCAACGGGCCTTCGGGTATTTCGCTGACCCGCATGGGGCACCCGCACGACCCGGTTTCGCACAGTCATCATAACTCGGTTTGGATTTCGCATGCGCTCGTGAACGGACGCACGTTCTGGGCGGACACAAGCGGGGATCGCATTGTGCATCAGCGGGTGGAAAAGCTCGTGGATGGCGACGAAGCCGCGAGCGTCGAGACCTCGGCAATTTGGCGCACAAAGGAGGGCGCGGACCTGCTTTCAGAGCGCCTTAAGACGAGCGTTGAGCCTTTAGACGAGGGAGAGTGGCTGCTTGTGGTGGATTTATCGTTAAGCGCATTGAAGGAAACCGTGACGTTCGGGGAGACGGCCTTTGGCATGATGGCGGTGCGCGTTGCGAAAACGATGGGAGTCAAAGACGGGGGCGGGACGATCCGCAATTCGGAGGGAGGCGTTGATGAAGCGGGATGTTTTCGCAAGCGCGCGCGCTGGGTTGATTACTCAGGTCCGGTGACGAGCGACGCACAGGAGGGTGTCACCCTGTTTGATCACCCCTCCAATTTCGGTTATCCCGCGCATTTCCATGTACGCGACGACGGATGGATGGGTGCAGCGCTGACGTTTGGGGGATCACTCACGCTTGAGCCGGGGCAGATGACGCGTCTGCGGTATGGTTTGTATGTGCATCGCGGAGTGCCGGATCCCAGCGTGCTTGAAGGACGCTGGCGGGCTTTCAGCGGGCGTCCGCCGCAATGAGCGAAACCACCGGGCACGGATTGAATGCTGGCAAGCCCAAACGCTCTGTGCGAATGCTGGCGCATGGAGATGGATGCATTCGGTTTTGAGCACACGTACCGGGCGTTGCCGGAGCAGTTTCATGCGCGGGTTCAACCGACGCCGGTGGCGCAGCCGCGGCTCTTTGCCTTGAACGAGGAATTAGCTCGGCAGTTACGCTTGCCCGTGCCGGCGCTGGCTGCAAACGGCGCGCAGATTTTCTCCGGCAACCGTCTGCCGGCTGATGCACAGCCGATCGCGCTTGCGTATGCAGGTCATCAATTCGGCGGTTTTGTTCCACAGCTTGGTGATGGTCGTGCGCTGCTGATGGGCGAACTGCTGGATTGCGAGGGTCGGCGCAGGGATGTGCAACTCAAGGGTGCGGGTCCGACTCCTTTTTCACGACGCGGCGATGGCCGTGCAGCCCTTGGCCCTGTGATGCGGGAGTATCTCGTGAGCGAGGCCATGCACGCGCTGGGGATTCCCACGACGCGCGCGCTGGCAGCGGTGTCGACCGGCGAATCCGTGATCCGCGAGGAAGTGTTGCCGGGGGCTGTATTCACGCGGATCGC
>JBILLC010000291.1:0-3897 GCA_044376275.1 Chthoniobacteraceae bacterium
GAAAAGGTGATGCCAGACCCGGTTTACAATCACGCGGCTCAGCAGCGGGTTGGCGGGATCCGTCATCTGGTTTGCGAGTTCGAGTCTTCCACTGCGGCCGGGCACCTGCAGCGGCTCAGGCCCCGCGATTGCCTCCAGGAGACGCCGTGGAACGGGGGCAAGGGGGAGCTTTGGAGAGCCTCGTTTGAGCTGGAATTCCTCAACGCCCGAGCCGTCGAACATCGCGAGCGCGATAGCGGACTCTCTGTTAAGCCTCCTCTGTTCCTTTTGAATTTCAGCACGCCACTTGCCTGCGGGTTGTTCAATCGAAGTTTTTTCAGATTCGCTTTTTGGACCAAACAGATCCCAGTTCTGTATCATCCAGTTGACGAGTTCAGCAGAGGGCTCTTGCAGCGCCTGGCGCTCGAGTTGGTCGGCAGCGGCGTGCAATGCCTTGATGAAGCTCGCTGAGGGGTCGTTCGGAGCATTTGAATTACTGTTAAAAACAAAACGAGTGGTGAGTTCCTCGCGCTTTTGTGGAAGCGGCGGAGCGGTATCGGAATCGACGATGCCAGCGACTTCAAAAAGACCGTCATCGCCGGGAGCGAGCTCTAAATGCAGGCGGTGGCCGTTGTAATTCGAGAGGTTGATTTCAATCCATTGCCACTGGTCCGAAGCCTTCCAGGTTTTAAATAGCGCGCCATGCAGGGGGCCGGCGATCATGTGGTGCGAATTGAGCGCTGCGTACGCGCTACCAGCGCCTCTCACTAGACACCAGACTTTGCTCGCCTCAACAGTGAACTCGCGTGTGCGGAGTGTCTGGCCGCTTCCATTGAACCCTTTGAGCGTCCCGGGATCGTTGTCTCCGCGACGCTTCAGTCCTGCGAATAATTCATTCCGGCGCGCCGCCGGTTGCGTGGTCACCGCATTGAAAGGCCGAGTGCCCTCCAGATTGACTTGAATCTGGCCGAGTCTCGCGGGAGCGATCCCGAAGGCGGATCCCGCCTGCATCCAGCTTGTCGGTGAATCGCCGGTATAATCCTCCAAAATTCGAAGGGACGGATCTTTCAACGGGTCCAGAAGCGGACCGGGAGTGATTTCCTGGGGAGTACGGTTGGTGAGAATCGCGCTTGCGATTTTCTTCAGGGGATGACCGCTCGTTTCCGCGGCACTCTTCAATGCCCGGGCCAGACTGCGGGCTGGTTCGGTAGCCGTGTTTGGCGCAGATTCTGCGGTTCCATCTGCCACGGCTTTCCGCGCGGATGGGAGTATTTCGCTCAAGCGATTCGCTCCGCGTTTAAGTATGGCAGCCAGCGGGCCTCGTAACTCGTTGTCGGAATCAGATTGGATGCGGGCCAGGGATTTCGCCACGTCACGCTCGACTTCCATCGTCTCAAAGCGCGCGAGTTGACGGCCGCTGCTGATCAAGAATCCACTCATCGCATAGTAATCTTTTTGGGATATCGCGTCGAATTTATGATCGTGGCAGCGTGCGCACGCGACAGTGACGCCGAGGAAAGTCTTGCTCATCACATCGAGTTGGTTGTCGATGCGGTCCACTTCGTCCTGGCGGATGTCGACGGGTGAATGCACTTCCTCACCAAGAAACCAAAAGCCGGTCCCGAGGATGGATTCGTTTGCACCCGTTTGCGGATTCAGCCTGGCTGCGATCAAGTCGCCTGCGATGTGTTCCTTCACAAATTGATTGTAAGGAACGTCGGCATTGAACGCTCGGATCAGATAGTCCCGGTATTGCCAGGCATTGGGAATGGGATGATCGAACTCGTGTCCGCGTGTATCCGCGTACCGCACCAGATCCATCCAGTGGCGTGCCCACCGCTCACCAAAATGCGGCGACTTGAGCAGCCTGTCGACCAAGGCCTCGATGGCGTCGGGTGATTTGTCGTTCAGGAAATGCTCGATCTCGCTCAATGATGGAGGCAGGCCCGTGATGTCGAATCTCAGCCTCCGGATCAGTGAAGTGCGATCTGCAGGCGGAGCGGGTGCGAGGGACTTTGATTCAAGCCCCGCGAGGATGAAGTGGTCCGGTGTCGATCGTGGCCAGGATTTGAGTTTCACCTCGGGTTGCGCATGGGAAGCAGGCGGCGTCCAGCACCAGTGATCTTTTTTGCGTTGTGACAGGTCGAATTTTTTTGAAGACAGGGATGATCCGCCGCCGGGCCATGCAGCGCCGCTCTTGATCCAACGCTCAAAATCCTGAATTTGATCTTGCGACAATTTCCCACCCGACTTTTGCGGTGGCATTGCCGTCTCTGGATCACCGTACCGGATCGCAGCAATCAAGAGGCTTTTTTCGGTGTCCCCCGGGGTGATTGCCGGCCCTGTGTCGCCGCCCTTGAGGAGGCCTTCCCGGGAATCGAGCAGCAGGTTTGCCTTAAGGCTCTTGGCCTCGGCGCTGTGGCAGCCGAAGCATTTGTCTGAGAGTACGGGCCGGATTCTTCGTTCAAAAAACTCTGACGCATCATCAGCAAGGACTGGCGCCGACAAGAGCGCGGTGGCGATCCACGCGCTTTTGAGGAAGCCGGTTGTGACAAAACATTTCATGAGGTTGTTTGCTACCGGTGCACTTCAGGGCCGACGGGTTTGCCGTTGGTGGAAAGGATCTGGAATTCGTGGAGACCATGCGGTTTGCCGTCGGTTAAACGCCACACGATTTTTTTGTCGCGGCTGATTTCAAACAGCTTTATCGCGTCGCCTTTGGCCCCGTAGCTGGTGACAACAATGTTTCCGTTTGGCAGCCACTGTCCCCCGCAAGGGTCTTTGAAAGGAGCATCAGGAAAGTCATCGTTTGAAACGCGCCAGACCTCGACGCCTTTAGCGTCCACCTCGACCACTCCGTTTCCGTGGGTGAGATTCACGATGGTGTTGCCATTAGGCAGTCGGATGGCAGTGAAAGGCCAGCAGTCCTTGGGTTGGTCCGGCGTTTTGTACTCCCACACGATCGCGCCTTTTGGGGTGTACTCGCGAACCACCCGATCCAGCAGCTGCGGGACAAGGTAATTTCCATTCGCCAGTCCGCGAGTCATGCGGCTTTGCATGTGGTGGTTTGGAATCTGACACTGGATGGGCGCTTCAACGATGAGTTTGCCCGAACGATCAACCTCAAGGACGCGGGGACTCGGGCCTGCCTCCGTGAGCAGGATGTTCCCGTTGGGAAGTAGTTGCGATGTGTTTACCTCGGATTGAGTCCCTTTGTATTCGAATAGAACCTTGTTCTCCCGAGTGACCTCTACCACCGCGCCACCGGGGTAGTCTTTGGATTTGGAGAGTGTCAGCAGCAGGTTGCCGCTTGGGAGAACCCATCCGTCGCGGGTGGCTGCCGGATACTTCCACAGCACTTCGCCCGCTTCGGAGACGATTTCTGTGGCCGCGCCGAACGAGGCGTATGAGTGCAGGATTCCGGAGTCGGATTGTTGGCCTGCGCGCAGGGGTAGGGAGGGGGTGAAGGCCGCGAGGAGCGCGCCGATGAGCAGCAGCTTTGAGGCGCCCGACGAGGAGCGAGCAGCGATTCGGGTGGGGAATGGGGAGGGGAGGCTGGAGGTGGTGCGCACGAGAAGAAGGGTGGGGTTGGGATGCGATGTTCAGGCGAGTTAACCTTTGCGTACAGTGTCTTTTTGTGCAAAACAGAGGGCAATTTCTGCAATGCTGCGTGAAAACCAAACGGAACGTACTGGTCAGTCTGGGATGGTATGACCCTCGGGTGATTGAGGGGATCGGGAGCTTCGCGCGCGAGGCGGGTTGGCATTTGGAGATGCGGTTCATCTTTGAGGCTTCGCCGCCTGCAGGGTGGAGGGGGGATGGTTTGCTTGTGAACGACACGGCTGTTCCGCGTCTATCCCGATTTTTGGCCGATCAAATGCATCGGCAACCCACGGTGCTTATCGGCGCGAATCATTT
>JBILLC010000293.1:0-3895 GCA_044376275.1 Chthoniobacteraceae bacterium
CTGAAATGGTAAAAGTGCATGACGCTCCCGAGCCGACGACAGGCAATAACCGGAGAGCGAGAACCCCGAGCGACTTCTCGACTTTCACTGCCAATGAACATCCAACCATCGTGCTCACCGACGACAGTGTTTACTGCAGCATCTCGAAATTCATCACAGCGCTGAATCGTGAGGATGGAAAGACCCGGTGGACTGCGGTCGGCGATACCAACTACATGAAAAGCCCGGATCTTTTTGTGATCGACGGAGTGGTCTGGGGCCGGGATCTGCGAGGGCGCGACACCAAGACGGGCGAGGTTATCAGGCCGTTGAAACAAGAGATGACCGGGCCCATGTCGCACGACCGATGCTATCGCAACCGCATCACGCATCGCTACTATCTCAACAGTGCCTCGGGCGGTACGGACTTTGTAAAGTTTGACGGCACAGCTGAGACGCCCAACCCTTGGGCGCGCTCCACTTGTGGTCTGGCAGTCATGCCCGCGAACGGTATGGTTTACAACGGCCCGTATGTTTGCCAGTGCGCGATTGGAACAATGGTCACGGGCGTCAATGGGCTCTACAACGGGTCTGGCGATACCGATAAGCGCTTCACCGTGACGATCGAACCGCGTGTGATCAAAGGACCCGCCTTTGGCGCGGTCTCAGGTGAAGCGAGTTCAGCAGAGGACTGGCCGTCGTACCGCGGTTCAGGTTCACGCGGTGGCATTACAACGTCGAGCACCCCGACTGCGCTCACAATGCAATGGACTGCAAACATCGGTGCGCGCCCCACGGCGCCGGTCGTTAGCGGCGACAGTGTTTATGTGGCGGATCGCGTTGGCCATACGCTTTACGCGCTGGATCGGGCGACGGGAAAAAAGCGATGGTCCTTCATTTCGGAGGGGAGTATCGATAGTCCTCCGACGTATCACAAGGGCCTCATTTTGCTTGGGTCGCGCGGCGGCTGGGTTTACTGCCTGCGTGCCAGCGATGGTGAGTTGGTGTGGAAGTTCACGGGCATGCCCGAGCGGCGTTTGGTGTGTGATTCCGGCAGGCTTGAATCCGCCTGGCCCGTGAATGGGAGCATCCTTCTATTTGGGGATACCGCCTACTTCGCTGCCGGGCGCAGCACATTTCTCGATGGCGGCATTGGCTTGTTCGGTCTCGATCCAGTGACAGGCACCATGAAATACGGAAGAATGCTGAGCGGCCCGTATCAAGATGAGAAAAGAAATTTCCCGGTACCAGCCAGCGGTACTTTTCAACTCGAAGGCTGCAAAGCTGACATTTTTTCATCCGCGAATAACCAACTATTCGTACGTCAGCAAGCGTTCAAACCAGATCTTCAGCCCATCAAGCCGAATGAAGTGCAGACCTTGCACATCATGGCATCAGCGGGGTTTCTAAACGACTCACCACAACACCGCACCTATTGGACGGTGGATCGCGATCTGCGCTACGGCGGATCCATGGGGTCTTTCGGTGCCGGGCCGGCGGGAGATATCGTTGCTTTCGATGGCAGCACTTTCTACGACGTGCGCGGCTACGCGCCGGGGCGCAATCTGGAGGGTCGCGGCAAGGGTATGAAACCCTCCGAAATTTACTCGCTTCACTCCGGCAAACTCAAGGACACAGCCGGAAAAGAGGACCGCGACGCCATCCCCGGGTTCGGACGCTGGGAAAAACGCTGGAACACGCCCACGCCTTTCGCAGGTCATGCAGTGGCCGCCTCGGCAAACACGGTGTTGGTTGCGGGAGTGCCGATGCTTCCCGGCTACACGCTCGAAGAAACCAATGCCTCGTATGCTGGCAAAAAAGGCGGCATCGCCTGGTTGATCGATACAAACGACGGAAGCCAACTCCAAGAAATCCGCTTCGACGCAGCGCCCGTCTGGGACGGCATCGCGATTGCACACCAGCGCTACTTTATTTCCTTGAATAACGGCTCCGTGGTCTGCCTTGGCGGCAAATGAGGAATGCTTTGCACAGCCATCCCAAAGCTTGAGGTAAACGCCTTCCGAAGGATATTTCTTACAGAGAGACAGCGGGAATTTTGGGTTGACGCCAATTGCGACTTTTCTTTACCGACTTCCGCTTCGATGCGGAATGCGGTCTCACAAGGTTTAGACTGTTGATGCGTTGTTTTTTAGAGCGTGGAATGGTTCTGAATGTTTTTGTAAATTCTTGTTTTTTGGGCGGAGTGGAGCACTACCTCATGTTCCTCAAGAATTCCGCCGAAAGTTTCGTTGGATTTGCGCGTGTCAGTACGTTCGAGACTTTTTCTCGGCTCGCTCAGCAGTCGCCGTGATTCAGAAAGACTGGTGCAGAGGAGCAATGCCCCGATGACTCAACAGCAAGTGCCGACGGGAGTGTCCGGAGCGGCGCCCTGAGCTTTCGCATTATCCTCTGGCCAATAAACCTGAATATAGCGTATTCTTCACGCTCAAGGCTGTACTGGTGCTACCTTCTACAAGTCGCTTGAAGTCCCCCGATGACTTGTGGTCATCTGTGAGTTCATGTGATTGAAAAAAGTGGGCGGGCCAAACCAGTCGAGTAAACGGGCTACCGGTTTATGACACGGAAAGCCGGCTTACTCTGAAAAAGGGCAGTTAGCTCAGCGGTAGAGCGGCTCGTTTACACCGAGTTGGTCGGGGGTTCGATTCCCTCACTGCCCACCACCTTGAGTCTCTAAGCAAGAGACTCTTACAGAATCAGGATCTTTTCCTGAAATTCTTCCGTGTCACCCGATATTTTCGATGATGATCTCTAGAGTCGGGATCCCAACCGAAAAAACCTTGTAAGATCGTTACGTTATAACCCCTTCTCGCAGAGAAGCGCACCCGTGAGGATTCGAACCTCAAACCTTCTGATCCGTAGTCAGATGCTCTATCCAGTTGAGCTACGGGTGCTTCGTTTGAAACGAACCGTGAGTTAAGCAGACCCAAAGCAGGTGTTCAATATTTTCCTCTGCCCCCGCAATCCACCCCCGCTAATCCTGGCTGCTCAGCCCCAGTTCAGGCATTCTCCTGCCCCTGCTCCGCTTCAACTTATCCGCGGGGGATCGAGGCTCTGAACACCCTCAGCGCCACCTTGAAGGACCATCAGCTCTGTTTGCCCGCACCCGGGCTCCGCGTCTTTGCCCCAACCATGAGCGCGCTGCAAAAGGGCACACCGCGCCTCTCGACCACGCCCCTTTGATCGCTAGAGGCAAAGGCACGGTGATCGGAGCCATTTCTGTCCCGCAAAAACCAGAGGATGTTCATCGTGGCGCTCCACCCCCGGCCCCCCCAGTTCAGGAAGCCGCCGTTGCCGGCATCCAGGATGGCGGGAAGCTCACTCCTCGCATCACTCTTCGCATCACACCTCGCGCTGCATACCCAGCTGTGTCGGTTGTCGCTTGGAACCATCTCCCCGATCGCATTCACTGCACGGTGATGAATCTTTTACTTTCTCGAGTGATCCAAACAATGAGATCCATTTTGCTTTCCTTGTTTTGTGCTGGTGCGTCGATAGCCGAAATCAAGCCCGCTGCATTTGACCTCGATGCGATTCGCGACAGCACGACCTTGGAAACGAAGGTGATTCAGGATTGGCAACCTGTAGCAACAATCAGCGGAGTAAAACAAAAGCTTGTTGAAATAACGGTGTGTGAATGGTGGCCCGGCCAGAAGGTTCGGCTGCCCGTGACTTTTTGCGTACCCGACTCGGGTAAGCCCTGCACGAGCGTGATTGTTGGTAACATGGGCCTTGCTCTGAAGCCTGCGCAGCCCTCGGGCGCCATGCTTAAGTTGCTGACCGAGGGCGGTGTTGGAATTGTGTTGGTTGGAATGAGCACGATCGATTCCATGGAACCAAAGGGGACACTGCACCTCGGCATGAAAAATCATCTCCTGAAGGAAAAGGACGCCCGTTA
>JBILLC010000292.1:0-3895 GCA_044376275.1 Chthoniobacteraceae bacterium
CTTGATGCTTTTTCCTTCATGAATGGCGCGGACGAATGAGTGGATGGCCAGATCCGGACGTTGACGGGGGCCGTACACCGTGAAAAAACGCAGATTGATGCACCGCATTCCGTAAAGATGCGAAAAGTTTGAGCAAAGCTGCTCGGACGCGAGCTTGGTTGCCGCATAGGGAGAAATGGTCTGATTCAGACACATGTCTTCGCGGAAAGGAGCGGTTTTGAGTGTCCCGTAGACCGAAGAGCTCGATGCCGAAATGAAGCGTGGAACCTCGGCCGTCCGAGCGGCCTCCAGTAAATTAAACGTCCCCTTGATATTGGTGTCGATGTACAGCTCAGGCTGCTGAATGGAGGGTCGCACGCCTGCCCGAGCGGCCAGATGTATGATTGCATCGGGTTTGCAGTCGAGGACGATTTTACGCACATGATCGGCGTTGCGGATGTCCGCCTCTTCGATGCGGGCTCTACCTGCGAGTCCTTTGAGGTTTTCGCGTTTAATCGCAGGGCTGTAGAAATCGTTAAAGTCGTCTAAAATTGTGACGCTGTATCCTTTTTGAAGGATTTGTTCGGCGGTGTGGGATCCGATGAAACCAGCGCCACCGGTGATGAGAACCTGCATGAGAGCAAACTAGATGAGCCGCGAATCGCCTCGCAAGGCGTAAGTCCCCCGATAGTTTCGCAAACAACGCGGAACCCGATTGACAACGGGGGGCTGCTAGTGCGAAAGACGGGATGAGAGGAAGTCAAATTATGTCCCAAAACCTGCCGACTCCACCTGCAAGCCCGAAGCCTGATGTGATCCAAATCACGCTTCCCCCTCGCTCTGCGACTGCGAAGCCAGTCTCGGCGAAGCTTTCTCCGGCGCAACCGGTCGCTCCAGGGGCGCCGCCAGTTAAACAGGATACCGTCCGCTTGATGGCGACTCCGGGTGTGCCGACTGCTGTCACCCCTCCGGCGGTCTCTGTAACAGTGCCTCCTCCGGCGGCGCGCCCGGCCATCCCCTCGGCCCCCGCAGCCCCGGTGATTCCGGCTGCGATTCCTGTTCCGCCCGCTATCCCATCAGCTCCCGGGGGTCCAGCACCAGCGATGGCTGCGACATTGCCCCCTCCGGTGGTGGGTGGAGCGGCTGCGAAGCCGGCGTGTCCCGCGCCGCCCGTTTCACCTGCTGCGCCTGCGGCTCCGTCCTTGCCTTCTCCTCCAGCCGTGAACGTCTCGAAGCCGGCGGCTCCAAGCGCTCCAAGCGCTCCCGCACTTCCGCCGCCGCCTTCACTTGGAGCTCCGAGTGCCCCGGGACTGCCCGCCCCGCCTAAGCCTCCAGCCTTGGCCGTTTCACCCTCCTCGGTCACCGCTCCAATGGCTCAACCAGCGGCGCCAGTGCGTCCCGCTGCGATCGCTCAGCCCGCGGGAGCCGGTGCCAGCTCGGGCTTGCAAACCGTTCCGCTCAGGGCTGGGCCAGCCGCCGGGAGTCCCAAAACCTCGGCAACGGTGTCTCCCGCCACGATTCCGATGGTTGCTGCTCCTGCCGCTGGTTCTGCAGCCGGACCGAAATCAACGCCGCTCAAGCCTGCCTCGGCGCCGCTCAAGCCTGCCTCGGCGCCGCTCAAGCCAGCTTCAGCGCCCTTGAAGCCGGTGTCTTCTCCGATTGCTCCCGCGAGTGTCCCTTTGAAAGCGGGCGCTGCAAAAGCGGCAGTGGCCTCTGACGAGGGAGCGGGTGGTGAAGTTTCCTCGGGTGAAGAGCAGACGCCTAAGTCAACCCCGCTCTCCCCATCAAAAGCCAAGTCTCCAAAGACACCTTCCGTTACGGAATCCGCAGCCGATGAGTCCGAACACGAGGTGGAATCCGTTTCGGGCTTGGACAAGATTTTGGCATTCGCGGCTCTTCTGGTGGCTGCTCTATCCCTCCTCAGCACATTTTTAACCTACTCCGTCCTGAAATCATAAGTGAACCGTACGCCAATCATGGATCCAGCCGCGCGCAGAACAGGTTCTTGGATTCGCAAAATTCCAAGCACGGGAGCAACATTCCAGATTAACTTCCTTTTTATCCTCTAAACTTTATGGCCAGCACCAACGTATTAACAATCACTGAAACCAATTTTGATGCCGAAGTTCTCAAGTCAGATGTGCCCGTACTTTTGGATTTTTGGGCGCCTTGGTGTGGTCCCTGTCGAATGCTTGGGCCAGTAATCGATGAAATTGCTGACGCCAAGGCGGGGCAGGCGAAAGTGGGAAAAGTGAATGTGGACGACTGTCAGGGCTTGGCCGCTAGGTATCGCATCAATTCAATTCCCGCGTTGTTGTTTTTCAAAAATGGTGAGGTCGTAGACCAGACGGTTGGAGCGGCGCCGAAAGCTGCTCTCGCGGCAAAGCTCGAGGCTCTTCTCTAGTGCGGGCCCATGTCAGCGTGCAAGTGCTGATCACCGATTCGCGCCAGACATGCTGAGTCTCAGTTTTCTGTCCTAACAGATCTCAGCTGCAGAAAACAAAGAGCGCTCCCAGCGGGGAGCGCTCTTCGGCGTTTTTAGAGGGTTTGAGTAGGAATCGGGATTTTGTGGGTCTTACACGCTTCCCTGTGCAATGGCAGTGACTGGGAAGGACTCCACGTTGTCCGCGGAATGAGTTTTTAGTAACCGGTACTTGCCTCGAGTGATCCTCTGGATCAGTGGGTTCTTCTTTCCGGTGCTTGAAAACCAAACATGAACGTTGCGGTAATTCGCGCCGATTTGACCAGCCAGCTCCTGAACCGTAATCCCGCTATCGCCGGCACGATCTAGGTTTTTCATGATCAAGCTGGTGACTTCTCCCCGTTTTGATCTCGAACGCCGGCCACCTTTCGCAGTGAATTCATTCAAACTGCGTTTCTGCTCGCTCTGAGATCCTTGCTCGGGCAGTTGAAGCTCGCCAACAAGCACATATCTGCCAGGGCTCGCTTTTTTGATTTGGGGAAAGCGTTGAATCGCCGAGTGAAACCAAGAATGGATGTTTACTGACTTCATTCGAAGGAGTGCGGACAACTCCTTGACCAAAACGCCCTTTTCCCCAGCGGCCCTCAAGGATTCAACGATCTGTAACCGCAGTTCACCCCGTCCCATTCGACGCACTCGTGTTGCGTTGCCGTCTGATGCGGGAGTAGCGCTGGTTAGCTTACGTCCCAACGAAACCGGAGCGCTGCTGAAGATGTCTGACTGAAGCGATGCAGTCTTCGCAAGCACGTCATCCAACTCGTTTTGCAACATGGATCTGCGCTGTTCCAGCTCCATTAGCTGTCGCAATGCCTCAATGCGCTGGTTGGAGGTATTCATCCTTAGTCTTGCGCGGTTCAAAGGGCGGTCAAGTTTGTGCAAGTGCATTTTGGTTTATATCTAAATGTGAATATTAATTGATGGGTGTCAGCTATGGTAGCTAGAGAAGGAATCGACACCTGCCTTGCTGTTGGACGTGGCTTTTTTAGGTTAATTTTACAGGGCTGCTGTTCACATAGATTCCGATGGCTCAATCTGAGCTGGGTAAGTTTTCCTCTAAAAATTCCCGTCACCGGCGTTGAACGTCTCGCGCATAGGTTTGCTTGCCGGCCGTAATTCGCCGGCCGAGTTAAATTTGATCGGCTTGCCTTCCATGCGATATTTTAACAAGCGTGGCCGGTCTACGGACTTAGCTTTCATTCTGCCATGACACGCCCTTTTTTGCGGCAGCCAAAGCTTCCCGCTTCTTGTGAGGCCGGCTCCTTGAAACATCGCGTGCTAACTTTCGCGGCGAGAATCCGAAGGCGGACATGCTTCCAAGCGTGTGTCCACGCCTCAAAACTGTTGCCCCGTTGGGTGGGGGCACGGTCGGTTGTCATTCACCTGCGCTGATGAGGTAGGCGACCTCGGGTCAAAGACGCCAAAAGGTGGAGTCTG
>JBILLC010000294.1:0-3894 GCA_044376275.1 Chthoniobacteraceae bacterium
ATCAAAACGTCCCGTTGAACTTCATATTTGCGTGCTTTTCAGGCATCGCAATTTTGTCGGTGGCTGTGGTGCTGATGATCAGGCCGCGCGAAAGCTGAACGCCACCTTTGGTCTGCCGGGGTTTAGGTGGGCCTTTCTGTGACCCCCGCTGTGGCTGGCCGGATGGCGGTCCATCCTGAGGCGCTGGAACCTCCACTGGCAAATCACGCCACTCCGCAGCGCTCAGATTGCCGTCGCGGTTGAGATCGAGCTTATCGAACATCCTCCGAACCTCCCTCAAAAACTCGGCCTCGCTGATCGCCCCGTCGTGATCAGAATCGAGCTTATCGGGATGTTCCTTCACAAATCCCCCCATCGGAGATCTCACGTTCCCCGGGCCCGAATACTCGTCACGCGAAAGCCTGCCATCCCTATTTTGATCATACCCTGCGAACGTGCGCTTGGCTTCACCATCAAACTCCGCCGAGGAAATCACCGAGTCGTTGTTGGTGTCTAATTCCGCGCCGTGAACCTGGATCCACGGCTTTCTGGGACCGTTCTCAGGATCCGGATTGCGCTGCGGACCAGTATTACCTTCACGAGGAGCGGGCGGCCGATCCCCGCCATTGCGAGCGCCGCCGCCTCGGGACGCGGCGTACACCTCTTTCACGACACCCTGTCGCCCGTTTTGAAACTCAAACGATGCGCCTCCATCCGGAGCCTGGGAATACGACACAGCTCTTTTCTCACCATTCAGTTCGTAGGAAATTTTCCAAGCGGTCTCAGAGACCGTCTCGAATCCGGTGATCTTAGCACCACGTAACGCCTGGAGCGCCGGACGCACGGGATTCGCTCTTGGCTGAGGGTCAACCTGCCCATCTCTCTCCACCACCTCGCCATGAAATCCACCGTTCACAAACGGATACTTTTGAGAGGCGTGGTAATGGTATCCGGTCGCGTTCGAGTCATGCCCGTTGAATGCATCCAAACCTTTCGGAGCAGAGCCATCCGGCTCTGAAAGACCCAAAATCGGATAGCCATCCAGCGCGTACGCAATGGGCATTGCCTGTCCCACGACGCTCTGCAAGTGCAGAGGCGCGGCGTGGTAATGATAATCATCCGCGCGTCCGCAATGCCCACCCCACTGATCTAACTCGCCGATATCCGCGGAAACTTCGCCACGATTGTTCTGCGGGTTGAAGATCGGAATGCCATTCACCGCAAGAGCGATCGCTCCGCGAAGAAACTGGTTTTTGATTGTACGCGGCGAAGCCGCAGGCGTCGGATTCAAAGGAATCTGCCAGGCGTTTGCCCCCCCATAACGCTGCGGGAGCGGCACCTGCTGCTGCCACGCGGTGATGCCGATCATCATCGGATGAGACGGCATCCCGTTGCTTTCCACATATAGAAAGCGGTCATCGGAACGACAGGCAACTTTCGGTGCGAACAATTGGAACGGAGCAGCCTTTGCGCTTCCAACAAGGCTTTGCCCATGAGCGGAATTTGCAAGCGCCCCGACCAAAAACGCTAGAGCGTATCCAAAAATCAATCCCTCGTTGCCGGCAAACCTGTGTCGGATTTTCATCGCGCAAGTATCGACATGACTGGCTTAAGAAACCGTGAAGCCAACCCCCATAAGCACATGGCTGCTCGACCCCTGCACGCTGCAGATCAGGACTGCATACCCGCAGCCCGGGCCTTTGCAGCAGCCTCCTCCGCCCTGCGCGCAATCTCCTCAGGCTTTGGCAGCGATGCGAGCACCTCCGGAGGGATATCAGCGGCGATAGCCGAAAGTTTCACAAGGCATTTTTGCCGCTCAGCCAACGCCTTGTCAGCGTCACGCTCCTTTGAAAAACGCGACTGCGCTTTTGCAGTGCGCTCACGAAGGAGGGAGTACACATCTCCCCCGAGCAAGGCGGAGATGTCTATCTTCATCTTTTCGCGCTCGAGGTCGGCATCGCTCACGAGATCGCCATTAATCGGCCCGGACTTGTACTTTGGAAACAGGATCGCAGCCTCCGGACACACACGAGAGCATGCGGGGCAGTTGGTCTTGCAGTTGTCCTGATTCTGCACCTGCAACTTCCGCTCCTCATCAACTCCATACACGCCGAAGAGGCAGAAGGAGAGACACTGCATGCAATTCGTACAACGGTCGTAGTCGATGACTGGAAACCAAGGCTTCCACTGGCCTGCCGGCGCCGCATTTGTGCGGGCGCGGCTCTGTTCAAGCGTCTGCGGAAACTCCGGATCCTCGACCCTGATCCTGTCCTGCAAAGCAGTCGCGTTGGAATCGACTCCGTCAAAATCACCCACAAGAACGGCTATATTCTCGGGCGTCTCACCACCCGCACGAACCGAACATCCCTGTGCGAGCAGTTTCTTGATCGAATCAAACCGCCCGCTGGCGGTCATTTTTCGGGCGCCGGGTCCTTCGTACAACGAAACGCGCAGTGCTGGTTGCTGTAGTGCCATAATCTATGCTGTGTTTTTTCCCGAAGGAAGATTGGGCGTGAGTGTGTCGCTCAACAACGACTCGCACGCAGCCTCAGCCTGCTGCACCCGCAGGTTGCAAACCTCCGTATTCAGGGCATCCAGCGGCGAACCCGCTGCAGCAAAAAGCCATTTTACGGCCCGCGGAAAGCATGCTGCGATTTTCACCGGGCCACCGGTTGCAATCTCTTTGAGCAAGGGATCCCGGCGCGCGGAGAGCTCGCACAAATCGGCCACCGCCTCAAACGGCACATCCGCCTCGCAGAGCTTTTGAAGCACACCCTCCTTGACCTCCTTCGGCAGCACTTGGGCGTACTGGCAGTGACAATACAAAATACGGGGGGTGGCGCTCATCTCAAAATTAAAGAGTGGCAGAAAAACCGCTCAACCGCACATCGAAAGATTCACAAACATGGGACTTCACGAAGGCAACCTTCCGCCGCACAGCGTCACGGCCTCCCGACTCCGCAGTACACAAAACCCATCTCCCGCATCGTGTCCGGCTTGAAAAGATTCCTGCCGTCAAAAACCAAAGGCGTATGCATGCGCCGCTTGACCTCGGCAAAGTCCTGCCTCGCAAACTCCTTCCATTCGGTTGCGAGCACAAGAGCCTCGGCTCCGTCGACGGCCTCCACCGGAGACCCGACAAGCTTCACCTTGTCCGAGATCAGGTTGTACTCGCGCGCCTTCTCCATCCCCTTCGGATCGTACGCCGTCACAATCGCACCCTCCTCAACCAGATGCCGCACAAGCTCGATTGCCACTGAATTACGGACGTCATCGGTATCCGGCTTGAAGGAAAGCCCCCACACCGCGATGCGCTTGTCCTTCAACACCCACAACGCGTCCCGCATTTTCTTCAAAAACCTCTCCAACATTGAGTCATTGATCCTCTCCACCTCCTTCATCAGGTTGAACGGAACACCCAACTCGTCGGCGATCGCGATGAACGCCTTTACGTCCTTCGGAAAGCAAGAGCCGCCATAACCAAGCCCGGCATTCAGGAAATTCCTTCCGATCCGCTTGTCCATCCCGATCCCATCGGCAACCTTCTCAACGTCTGCACCGCTGGCCTCACAAATGGCCGACACCGCGTTGATGTACGAGATCTTCAGCGAAAGAAAGGAGTTCGCGGCATGCTTGATGAGCTCGGCTGAATTCACGTCCGTCACCAAAATCGGCGCGTTGAATGGCTCGTAAACCCTCTTCATGAGGTCAGTCGCCCTCTGTGAGGCGGATCCGATCACAATCCGGTCAGGATTCATGAGATCGGGAACAGCGCAGCCTTCCCTTAAAAACTCAGGATTCGAGACCACATCGAACTCCGCGTCCTTGTTGTATCTCCGGATCGTGGCGTCAACTTTCTCTCCTGTTTTCACAGGGACAGTCGACTTGTCCACGACCACGCGGTACTGGCCCGGC
>JBILLC010000295.1:0-3877 GCA_044376275.1 Chthoniobacteraceae bacterium
CTCTTGGGTACCACGGTGAACGCGCAACGCGTTCCTGTGAATCCGCCGTTTTTCGAAAACGAACGAAACTCAATCGCGCACTCGCGTGCACCCGGGATTTCATAAATGGAATGAGGAATGCCGGGCTCGCTGATGTATGCCTCGTAAGCCGCGTCGTAGAGCAGTATAGAATGGTGTTCGCGGGCGTAAGCCACCCATGCCTCAAGCTGCGCTCGCGTCGCAACTGATCCGGTAGGGTTGTTGGGAAAACACAAATAAACGATATCTGCGCGCTCCTTTGGCACATCGGCCACAAAACCGTTAGCTTCCGTGCATGGCAGGTAAATGAGCCCCTCGTACGAGCCGGCGTCGTTTGCGTCACCGGTGTGTCCCGCCATCACGTTGGTGTCGACATACACCGGATACACCGGATCCATGACAGCAATTTTGTTCTGGTGCCCGAGGACATCCAGAATGTTGCCGCAATCGCACTTGGATCCGTCGGAGACAAAAATCTCGTCGTCCGCCACATCTAATCCGTGGGCACGGTAATCGTTTTGAGCGATCGCAGACCGCAGGAAATCGTACCCCTGCTCTGGGCCGTAGCCGCGGAAAGTTTCGCGGGCTCCAAGCTCGTCGACGGCCTTGTGCATGGCGCTGCGCACCGCCTCAGGAAGGGGCTCGGTGACGTCTCCGATTCCGCAGCGGATTACGCGCTTTGCCGCCTCGGGGTTGGCATCGCAGAAAGCCTTCACGCGCCGGGCGATTTCGGGGAATAGATAACCGGCTCGGAGTTTTAGATAATTGTCGTTTAAGTAGGCCATCGTTTTAGGGAAAGTTTAAATCGGGCCGCTTTACTTGCACACTGGAAGCCGGTTGCCAAGTCCACACCGCCGCCTGCCCAGCGGAATTTTTGATTTGCCGCGCCCGTCCGCCCGCATAGACAAGGGGCGCTCCCCAGCTTATGAACCTCCCCCCACGCACCCGCTTCAGCATTCTTTCTCTGTGCAGCCTCAGTCTGGCCTTCCACTGGGCCCATCTTCCCCAGACTGGATCCGCCCAAACTCCCACCGCAAAGTCGCCCCCTGCGGGCATTGCGATCCCACAAGCCGACCGCGATGAGCTTTCAAAAGCAGCCGCAGCTCTCGCCGCCGACATCCGCAGGATTGATGCCGCAAAACTGGCTCCAGCGATGCGCGAGCTGCTACCAGACATTGAGATTTTCCCAAAAGCCGTCAGCTGGGCGGTGGAACTGGAAGAGTTTTACGATTTGAAACAGGTGGCCGCTGCGAGGGAACTGCTCAAGGAGGGCCGAACCCGCCTCGAATCGTTTGGGAAAGGGGAAACGCCCTGGACCAAGGCTACTGGACTCGTGGTCCGCGGATTTCGCTCCGCCATCGACCAGTCAGTCCAGCCATACGCGATGGTGATTCCCGAGACGCCGCTCAACTCGCCAAAGCGGCTGGACATCTGGCTGCACGGTCGCAACGACAAGCTCACCGAGCTCGCCTTCCTCGCGGAACACATGAAAAAAGCGGGGGAATTCACGCCCGCCAACGCAATGGTGCTGCATCCCTACGGACGCTTCTGCAACGCTTTCAAGTTCGCTGGCGAAACGGACGTCCTCGAGGCCCTCGCCCACGCAAGCAAGCATTACGGAGCGGATCCGAATCACACCGCGGTGCGTGGTTTTTCAATGGGCGGTGCAGGCTGCTGGCATCTAGCGGGACACATGACTTCGCGATGGGCGGTCGCGGCGCCGGGCGCCGGCTTTGTGGAAACCGCCGAGTATGCGAAGGTGTTCGCACCGGATAAACCCGTTCCACCCTGGTGGGAGCAGGTGTTATGGCGCCTGTACGACGTGCCGGGATACGTGCGAAACTTCGCAAACCGCCCCGTGATTGTTTACTCAGGCGAAGAGGACGCCCAAAAGCGGGCGGCCGACCAGATGGTCGCCGCCGCGGCCGCCGTTGGCATCACCATGCCGCATCTCATCGGTCCAAAGGTCGGGCACAAGTACCATCCGGAGACAAAGCTGGAAGTCGCTAAACTGGTGGACGAGGCCGCGAACCGAGGCGGCCCGCGTGAGCCAAAAAATGTGCACCTCACGACGTTCACCCTGCGCTACAATCAGATGGATTGGGTGCGCATCGATTCGCTCAAGGCCCACTGGGAGGAGTCTTCGGTGGATGCGCGCATCGAGGCGAACGGATTGAAAATCACAACCAAGGGAGTCAAGGGACTTACGGTTTCGCCGCCCAACTCGAAGCCCGGTAGCGCGCTGAGCGTCGAGATCGACGGACAATCCCTTAAGGTGCAGGCGCAGAAAGACGGTATCACGCTTACGCTGCAGGACGGCAAGTGGACAAATTCGCCTGCCAAGCAGGGACTGCGCAAACAGCACGCGCTGCAGGGCCCGGTGGACGACGCGTTCATGGCGCCATTTGTTTTTGTGAAACCCACCGGCACCGCAAAATTCGCCAAGCCCGACGCTTGGGCACGCGCCGAAATGGAGCGCGCCATCAAGCAGTGGAAAATCGTTTTCCGCGGAGAGATTCAAGTAATCGATGACACTGCGGTAACGCCCACACTGATGGCCTCGCATCATCTCATCCTCTGGGGTGATCCGGGTTCGAACCGGTTAATTTCGGAGATGCTGCCTTCGCTACCGATGCGCTGGACCGAAAAGGAACTCGCACTGGGGACAGGCAATTACTCAAGCGCCGATCACGCTCCGATTCTTATCTATCCCAACCCAAAGGCGCCCGCGCATTACATCGTGCTAAACAGCAGCTTCACCTTCCGCCAGGGCAGCGACACGACTAACGCACTTCAAACCCCGAAGCTCCCAGACTGGGCAGTCGTGGATCTACGCACGCCGCCAGGGATCCTCGCTCCGGGACTAATCCCTGATGCGGGCTTTTTTGACGAAAACTGGAAATAGCCGCAGCGCGCGGCAAATACGGGTGGCAGCGCTGAGACGCGATTGAGCTGAATTCTAAGGGCTGGCAGAGCGCCTTCACATGCGCTCACAATTCACCTGCGCACAAGGTGCCTTCTCACCGCATTGCGTTTTGAACCACGCGCAGGTCGATCGCCACTCCGGCCAGCAGCGCGACACTCACCATCGCGTTAATCTGAAAAAACGCGCGGTTCACCAACCCCGCATCAAGCGTCCGAGCCAACCGGTGTTCCCACACCAACCCCATCAACGCCACGCCGAACCCCGCCCAGTAGGCCGCGCCAAAATGTGCCACCCATCCAAACCCAGCAAACCCGACTGCGGCCGCCAAATGCAAGCCGCGCGCCAGCTTCAAAGCGGCGCCCACGCCGTGGCGTGAGGGAAAACTATAAAGCCCCCTGCCCTTGTCGAATTCGACATCAAGCGTGCTGTAGATCAGATCAAACCCGAACGTCCAAAGCGCTACCGCCCCTCCGAGTAAAAATGCGGGCAACCTCCAAAACACGCCGCTCACCGCGAGCGATGCACCGATGGGTGCAACCCCAAGCGCGAGGCCCAGGAAAAGATGCGACAGAGCCGTGAAGCGCTTTGTCAGAGAATAAAACCCGATGATCACCAGCATCAGAGGCGTTAGGTAAAAGCACATTGGATTCAAATTCCAAGTGGCGACGAAAACCAAGCCCACTGACAACGCCAACACGCCCCATGCCTGGGGTTGGGTGACCAGCTTGTGCCGGTCTGCGGTCCGCGGGTTGCCCTTGTCGATTTCCCAATCCATCAGACGGTTGAAGCACATCGCCGCTGTTCTGGCCCCGACCATGCAAACCAAAACCCACCAGAACACGCCCATCTGCACACGCCCCTCCCCCGCCTCCCACATCGAACTGAGGGCAAAGGGCAGCGCAAACACGGTGTGCGAAAACCGCACAAACGCGC
>JBILLC010000528.1:0-3869 GCA_044376275.1 Chthoniobacteraceae bacterium
CGCCGCTGAACGTGTTCGCTCCAGTCATCGTGAACACCGCCGTGCCGGTCTTCACCAGCGATCCCGCTCCGCTCATCACTCCACTGTAGGTCGTGTCCACTCCTCCGCTTACGCTCAGCACGTTCCCCTGCAGATCCACAGCTCCAGCTCCAGCGAGGCTCGCGATCTCTTCGCTGCTCGCAAGTTTCAAACTCCCGCCCGCACCTACCGTCACCGCCATGCTATTAACCAGCGCGCTGCCGCCGCTCAAGGTCAGCATCCCAGCCGTGACCGTCGTCGGTCCGCTGAAAGTATTCACTCCGCTCAGCGTCAACTCTGCCCCGCCAACCTTTGTAAGGCTGTAGGCACCACTCACTACTCCGCTGATAACCGCCGCGCTTGCGACTGTAAGCATGGTGTCTGCCGTGAGCGCCACATTTCCACTCAAGGTGAGTGTTCCGCTGTTGGTGGTGTCACCGACTCCGAGCGTGCCGCCCATCAAGATTGCATTTGCAAGCGCGCGAGCCGCCACCGAATCACTCGAGATCCGTCCACCGGTGAAGGTGATGGTTCCACTGCCGAATGCGGAGTTATGGCCAGCCTCAAGGGCACCGTTGCTGAGGCGGGTGCCGCCCACGTAATTATTGTTACCGGTAAGGGTGAGCACTGAGGAACCGTTCTTCACCAGAACGCCATTGTTATTGGTGATCAGACCGCTGAAGGTGGTGCTGGTGGTGCCGGAAACTGTCAGCTCGCTGTTTTGGAGATCAACCACGCCCGAGCCAGCCAGAGAGGCGATTTCCTCGTTACTTGCGAGCTTGAGGGTGCCGCCAGCACCCACAGTCACCGCCATGCTGTCTGCGAGGGCGTTCCCGCCGCTCAAGGTGAGTGTGCCCGTGTTCACGTTCGTCGGACCAGTGAAGGTGTTGGTGCCTGAGAAGATCAACTCGGCGGCGCCCTCCTTGGTCAGGCTGTTGGCTCCGCTGACAATCCCGCTGATCGTGGCCGCGCTCGCCACCGTCAACGTTGCGGCGGTGTCCAGCGCCACATTTCCGCTCAGGGTCAGTACCCCGTTGTTGACCGCATCACCGAGTGCGACCGTTCCGCCCATCAGGAATTGATTCGCCAGAGCGCGCAGCGTGGATGAATCGCTGGAAATTCGTCCCCCGCTGAAGGTGACGGTACCGGTGCCAAGAGCGGCATTATCCCCGACTTGGATTGCGCCGGCGCTCATATCGACTCCGCCACTAAACGTATTAGCCCCGGTCATTGTGAACACAGAAGTGCCAGTCTTCACCACCGAGCCTGCGCCGCTCATGATGCCGCTGTAGGCGGAGTCGATTCCACCGCTGAGTGTCAGTGTATTGCCCTGCAAATTCACCGCGCCCGCGCCTCCGAGCGAGGCGATCTCTTCGCTGCTCGCGAGCTTCAAGGTGCCGGATGCATTCACGGTGACAGCCATGCTGTTGATGAGAGCGCTGCCGCCGCTCAAGGTCAGCAACCCTGCATCCACGTTCGTCGGGCCGCTGAAGGTGTTCACTCCGCTCAAGGTCAATTCATCCGAGCCAAGCTTGGTAAGCGAGTACGCGCCGCTCACCACCCCGCTCAAGATCGCCGCGCTCGCCACGGTCAGGGCTGTGTTGGCTCCCAGAGTGACGTTGCCGCTGATGCTCAACGTGCCGTTGTTGGTCGCGTCACCCAAGGTGACAGCGCTACCGAGCACCAGCGCGTTGGCCAGCGCTCGGGCCGTGGCGGAATCGCTGGAAATACGGCCTGCGTTAAAGGTCACGGTGCCTGAGCCCAGAGCCGTGTCGCTTCCGGCCTCGATGGCGCCGGCGCTGAGTGTGACTCCACCGCTAAACGTGTTTGAGCCTGTGAGGGTGAGCACAGCGGTGCCGGTTTTGGCGAGAGCGCCCGCGCCGCTAATAACGCCCGAGAAGCGGGTGGAGGTCCCGCCGCTCAGTGTAAGCGTGCTGGTTTGAAGATTAACCGCCCCGGCACCGGTGATTGAGGCGATCTCCTCGTCACTCGCAAGTTTCAAGCTGCCTGCGGAGTTCACTGTCACCGCCATGCTATTGGCGAGCGCGTTTCCGCCGTTGAGGGTTAACAGGCCGCTATTGACCGCCAGCGTCCCCCCGAAGGTATTTGCGCCACTCAACTCCAGCTCGGCCGCGCCTTCCTTGACCAAGTTATAGGCGCCGCTCACGATCCCGCTCATCACGGCCGCGCTGGCGATTGTGAGGGTGGTGTCCGCCGTTAGCACCACGTTGCCAGTGAGCGAGAGCGTCCCCGAATTCGTTGCGTCCCCGAGACCGGCGGCGCCCGACATGTTGAACAAATTCGAAAGCGAGCGGGCATTGACCGAGTCACTGGAAATGTAGCCGCCCATGAATGTCACACTACCCGCACCGAGCGCGGTGTCGTTCCCTACCTGCAAGAGTCCTGAACTGATTGAGACTCCACCGGTGAAGGTGCTGGTGCCGCTCAAAGTAAGAGTGCCCGCCGAGGATTTCACCAAACGACCCGAACCATCGATGATCCCTGTAAAGGTTCCGCTACCGACAGTCAGAGCCGTTGGGTTGAGCGTTAATAGACCGGATCCGAGCAAGGTTTGCACCGTCACAGCGCTACCCAGGAAGTTTGCGGTGCCGCTCACCGTCAAGACGCTGGAGGCAGAAATCGACGAGCCGTTGAGCGCATCGAAGGTTCCGAGAGTGCCGACGGTGATGGCAGTGCTGGCCAGCGAGCCACTGAGGCTGAGAGTGCCATCGTCCACCCTAGTGGAACCGGTGTAGCCGTTGCCCCCGCTCAAGGTGAGCAGGTCTGCCGAAACTTTCACGAGGCTGCCCGTACCATTGATGGCTCCACTGAAGGTGCCGCTGTTGAGCGTGAGCTCGGTGGTATCGAGGTTGAGCAGACCCGATCCAAGCAGTGCGTCGATGCCCACGGCTGCGTTGAACATGTTCATCCTTCCATCGAGAGTCAGCACGGTTGAGTTCGAAAGCGCTGAGCCGCTGAGCGCATTGACCGTGCCCGCGTTGATCGTAATGGCGGTGCTCCCCAGCGTGCCCGACAAAATCAGGGATCCGGCGTTGACCGTCGTGGAGCCAGTGTAACCGTTGATACCGCTCAGGGTGAGGAGACCGTCGGTGTTCTTGATCAAGCTGCCCGTGCCGTTAATCGCTCCGCTAAAGGTGCCGAGATTGACGGTGAATTCGGTTCCATCCAGTCCAACCACACCCGATCCCAGCAGAGTACCAGCCGAGAGAGCTGCATTTGCGAAATTTGCCAATCCATCAACGGTGAGCAGCATCCCTCCCATCAAGGTTGAACCGAGAGCGGAAGTGAATGTTCCACCGCTTGCGACCGTGATGACGGGGCTGTCGAGCTGCGAAGAGGAGGTCAAAGACAATTCCCCAGCGTTCACTGTGGTCGACCCACTGTAGCCATTAGCACCGCTTAGAGTCAGAAGATCGGTGGAAGATTTGATCAGGCTGCCTGTGCCGTTGATGGCACCCGCGAACGTGCCGACACTAAGGGTGAGCGTCGTGCCATTCAGGTTCACTCCGCCGCCACCCATCAACGACTGGATGGTGACCGCCGGGTTCTCAAAATTCACTGTGCCATCGGCCTGCAAAGCGGTGAGTGCAGAAATAGAGGATCCAAGCGAGCCGTTGAAAACAGCCCAGTTGCTGACGTTGAGCACCGTGCTGGCGAGGGTGCCATTCAAGGTGAGCACTCCGGCGGTGACGCTCGTGTTGCCGGTGTAAGTGTTCACACCGCTCAAAGTGAGTTCGCCAGCGCCGCTCTTCACAAGGCTGCCCGTGCCGTTGATCGCACCGCTGAAAGTTCCGCTGCTGATCGTGAATTCCGTTGGATTGAGATTCACC
>JBILLC010000296.1:0-3844 GCA_044376275.1 Chthoniobacteraceae bacterium
CGTATCCCAATCCATCCAATGTCCCCCCACCCCCCATCGGAGCAATCACCTAACACTGGCCGCAACATGGCACTTCTAGCCGCATTCCTCGGCTGGTTGTTCGACGGGTTCGAGATGGGACTGTTTCCGCTAATCGGCAAACCGGCACTCGAAGACCTACTCCCTGGCGCCAGTTCAGTGATTGTCACAAACTGGTTCACAGTGATCATCGCAACTTTTTTGGTCGGAGCAGCCACAGGCGGAGTCATGTTCGGATGGCTAGGAGACCGTATCGGCAGAGTGCGAGCGATGAGCATCAGCATCTTTACCTACGCCGCTTTCACGGGCCTATGCGGATTTGCAACGGAAGCTTGGCACATAGCGATTCTGCGTTTTATCGCATCCCTTGGCATGGGAGGAGAGTGGGCGCTTGGAGTGGCTTTGGTGAACGAATTGTGGACTAAGGGTAATCGAATATGGGTTGCGGGCGCCATCGGCGCAGCTGCGAATCTCGGATATCTGCTCGTTGCGTTTTTGAGCCTCGGACTCAACAGCTACGTTCAATCATGGAGCGCCGGCTTCCTCGACCTCGGTTTACCGCCAGGCATCGTTGATAGTTTGTTTCGCAACACGGGCTGGCGATTCCTGATGATCGCCGGGGCACTGCCCGCGCTCTTGATATTTTTCATTCGGATCTTTGTTCCGGAATCGGACAAATGGGAGCGGGAAAAGGCGGCAGGCACGACCTCGCACTGGGGCAACTCGGATCTCCTCGGTGTACTCGTCGGTGGACTCGCCGGGATGGTAATCATTTGGTCTTGGTCCCCGATTGGAGTGCAATCCGCGCTGATCGCTGGCTTGATCACAGTCGCCGGTATTTTTGCGGTTGTTTGGGGATACCTCTTTCCCGTGAAACGGTACCTTTCAAGGGCTGATCAGGCGGGTGCACTCGGCGAGTTGAGCCGAGATGGAGTGATCCGGCATATGTTGCTTGGAGCCGGGCTCGCGGGCGTAGCACTTTTGGGAACTTGGGGTGCTGCACAGCAGGCTCCAAAGTGGGCGAGCGAGCTTGACCCGAACGGTTGGACTTTCGTCAGAGAATACACTCAGATTGCCACTTCGATCGGCGCGACCCTCGCAACTTTTATCATGCCTCTGGTCGCGAACAAATTTGGCAGACGCACCACTTACGCTGTCACCTGCATCATTGCGTTTCTGAGCGCTGTTACCTTCTACAAGACCAACAGTAATATCTCCGCGTGGTTTTTTACATCCGTGTTTCTTATGGGTGGCATCACTGCATCCTTCTACGGTTTTTTTCCGCTGTATCTTCCCGAACTTTTTCCAACCCGAGTTCGAGCAACTGGCCAGGGTTTTTGCTTCAACGTTGGCCGTATTGTCGCGGCAGTTGGCGCACTTCAACTCGCGAATCTTGTCTCGCTTTTTGGCGCCAAGGGTCCAACCGCATCAGCCAACGCATATATCGCACTGTGTTCAGTCTACTTCGCCGGAGTTTTGCTTGTACGAATTTGTCCCGAAACGAAAGGCCGCTCCTTGGAGTAGCGCGGCCTCTCGGGAATCTAAATTCCTCGGTATCAGACACAACAAACCCGTTGTGAACCTAAATTGCTTCGAAAAATGGAAGCCCGGCCATTGTCAACTCTTCCTGTGCATTTTGTACAAACTCCCGTGGAGGTGTTTAGAAAAAGTCCGAGGCAGGTTTTCCAGCGAAACATGAGTCACATGCTTGAAAATAAATCTTAATGTTTTCTGCAAGAAATCGCCGCGAACCATGACAATTGCTTGATCTCGGGGTGAATCATGTGAAAAGCTCCCTCAATGGCAACACTTACCAAAAGAGACCTAGTGGTTCAAATCAGTGAAAAGACAGGCATCGTGCAGTCCCAAGTACTTGGAGTTGTGCAAGCTACTCTCGATCATATCGTCGACGCTGTGGCGCGAGGCGAAAACGTGGAGCTGCGTAACTTTGGCGTACTTGAAGTCCGCCTCACTAAGCCCCGCATCGGACGTAATCCGAACAAACCCGGAAGCGAAGTACCGATTCCAGCGCGTGCTACAGTGAAATTCAAGGCGGGCAAAATTATGCGCGAACGCGTTCTGAAGCTGACTACCTCCATGAAGCGTGTAGGAACGAAGAAGGTGAAGCAGTAGACCCTCTGTTCTCACACTCGGCACAAACTAAAGGCACAAACTAAAAACCGCCGTCTTCAGAAATGAAGACCGGCGGTTTTTCAGTTTTGTGATTTTTGAATGTAATTTTGCCAATCCCGACGAGTGTTCACATTCAGAAACCACGACCTCGCTTCCTGCTCCGGACACTCAAGCGCGACAAGCAGGCGTCTTCTGATTCCCTCATCCACCAGTTTTTGAAGCTCAAAATTAGACGCTTCAATGTGTTCTCTCAATAATGGCAGCAAGCATTGCGGGTAAACAGCCGCGAGCGGCTCCCAGTGACCATCAACTCGCGGCACCACTCCTACACCGCACTCTGAAGCCCTATCCAAAAGTCTAAGCAAAAAACCAGCGCTCATTCGCGGCATATCTACCGCCAATACCATGATGCGAGCCGGCTGTAACTCCTGCATCACACTAAAGATTCCGCCGATCGGCCCTATCCGCCCGCAGCCATCTGTCACAGCACGGTATCGCCCCCCCCACCACGGCCCCTCTTTCCGGCCGGAAACAACCACCGCATCAGCGCCAACAGCCTCCAGCAACCGCGCCTGATGCTCCCAGAGTTGGTGTCCATCAATCATTAACCCAGACTTGTCTTCGCCCATTCGAGTCGAGTGCCCCCCAGCGAGCACTACTCCTAAAAAAGATAGCCTCCGCTTTCCGGGTAAAGGATGTAAATGTTCCTCCATGGATTAGTACAAAGCAAAGACTTCGAGGACGTAGCTAGACTTAAAAATAAAGATTTGAACCAGCCCGAATAACAGACCTTAAGCCTGCCTTCGCAATGGATATACAAGAATTGTTCATTTCGCCGGGACACAATTACTTTGGACACTACGGTCATCCGCCGGGAGAACACCCGATGCTGGCAGTGGACAAAATACACTGCGTCGAAGGCAGTGGCATCGAGGGCGACCGGTTCTTCAACTTCAAACCCGACTACAAAGGGCAAGTCACCTTCTTTGAGTTCGAGACTTATCTGGGAATCTGCAACCACTTTAACATCCGAGATAAATCACCCTCAGTTTTTAGGCGAAACGTCATCACTCGCGGAGTGAATTTGAACTCACTGATCGGAAAAGAATTCGAAGTCCTTGGAGTCCGCTTTCTCGGTGCCACCGAATGTGCGCCCTGCGAATGGATGAACCGTGCTTTCTGCGAAGGCGCAGAGACATTTCTTAAGGGAAGAGGAGGACTACGCGCTAAAATCCTGTCCTCGGGAATTCTTCGGAAAACCGTTCCCCTTGAATAGGTTTGAACACTTTGAGATTTTCAGCCTCCGAGCACAGACATCTCCGCTTTGTGCTGGTCGTGCTTTGCATCAAAGCGCAACTCGCTGTAGCGATCAGCTCGCGTACGCCAAACATCAGAGACTCGCTCGAATAACTCCGCATCTGAGCAACCATCCCGGATGAGAACCTTGAGATCGAGAACGCTTTCCCCAAACAGGCACGTGTGTAACTTGCCGCTAGCCGTCAGCCTTGCCCGAGTGCAACCTCGGCAAAACGGCTCTGTGACTGAGGAGATCACACCAACTTCACCCCCCGTCGTTCGGAGTCTGTAGCGTTTTGCCGTATCTCCGCCTTGAATTTGAGGCAATGGATCTGTGCCAAACTCTGAATCCAACACCTCAAGAATTTCTCGCGCCGAAAATACTTCGGAGGCATGC
>JBILLC010000297.1:0-3830 GCA_044376275.1 Chthoniobacteraceae bacterium
TTCGAACAACGGCCAGAGATCGCGACCGTGCAACTTCCAAGGCACGTCAACCTTCGCGACTTTCAAGAACGTTGCGGCCAAGTCCGCACCATTGACCGTTGCGTTGCAGAACTTATCCGAAGCGATGCGAGACGGCATTGAAACAATGAGCGGCGAACGGTAGTTCGCATCGTAAGGCGCAAGTTTCGCCCTGAACCCATGTTCGCCCATCGCGAACCCTTGGTCCGCCGTGTAGACCACCAGCGTGTTCTCCAGCTGCCCACTCTCACGCAGCGCCTCCATGAGCCGTCCCACACCCTCATCGAGCGCCAACACACACTCGTTCACCCGGCGCGCCCACTCTAGAAACGGTGTTCCGTAACGGCTCTGTCCGGGCGCGGTCTTGTCATCGCCCACCTGTTCGGCGCCGTTTTTACCCGCATAAACGCCACCGTCCGGGCCGTGCACCCAAGCCTGAGTTTTTTCCAAATACGCAGGCTTGCCTTCGCGCGGGGGAAACATGTCGGAGGGCATCGGGATTTCGAGGCCGGCGTACTTGCCTGCATGCCGCACGGCGGGCGTGTTCGGGCCGTGCACCGACCCGTAGCAGAGCCACAGGTACCAGGGCTTCTGCGGATCGCGCTTTTGTCCGTTGTTCTGTCCTTTGATGTAATCGCAAGCCCACTGGGTGTAATTGTCGGCTGGATACCCCTCCTGCTCGCGCTCAACGCCGTCGAAAGCGAGGATCTGTTTTGTATAGTACGCGCCGGCATTCTCAGGATGCTTCGGGCGATTCCATACAATTTGATGATCCCAGTCGCGCCCCCAGCCGGCGTCGGTCCCGGTATGCCATTTCCCAATATGCGCGGTGTGGTACCCCTGGCGGCGCATTTCAGCGGGAAAAAACGGGGTTTGCTTCGGGTCATAGGTGCTGCCCGGGTAAGCCCCCTCCATGGTCATACTCTCGACTCCGTGCGGCAGCCGACCAGTCAGCATGGTCGCGCGAGAGGGCATGCACCATGATCCCAAGTACGCCCCCTGAAAACGCACTCCACTTTTCGCGAGAGCGTCGATGTTCGGCGTCTTCACGCCCGGAAAGGATTCTGGATAACAACTCAACGTCTTGACCGACTGATCGTCTGAGTAGATGAGCAGGATGTTCGGGCGGCGGACATCCGCTGCAATTGACTCGAAACTCAAACATACATCCGCTGCAAAGAGTGCGGCGAAACGCAACAAAGCCGGAGAGAACCGGGAGAAACGGAACAGGATCATGGCGCTGGAAGCGTCCTTCAAAGCGGGAGTATTTGGAAGAAGGAATGAAATCGTGTTTGCCGCAGGTGTCGGATGCCTGCGATACAGGAAGGCTCTAATATCGACCCTTTTTAACGATTACCCTCACCGTGTCCCCCCGCCTGCCCCGACTCAGTTTTTATGTCACGATGACCGCCCTCCTTGGGGTCGGATTGGGGTGCACCCGGTCCCTTTACAGGAAAAGAGCGGACAAGGAGACGTACTCAGCAATCACAGGAAAAGCCGCACTGCTACCGCCCGAATTGCAGTTGCGCGATCCCTCCATCGAGCCCGACCCTGAATCGAGGTTCTTCAGCGAACTCGACCCGGACCATCCGCCGATGCCGCCGGACGATCCTCTCTCGCACCGTTTCATGGTGCGCGTCGCGGGTAAATCGGGGCCTTCTGTGTGGAAACCCAACAGCCCCGATGACCCCGACCGGGATGCAGCTTGGAGGGAACGCTTGCCGCGGGATGCCTCGGGCAACGTCGTGCTAAACCTTCAGTCAACCATGCACCTTGCACTGGTGAATTCGAGGGATTTTCAGAGGGAGAAAGAGGACCTTTACCTTTCCGCCCTGGACGTGACGTACGAGAGATTCCGATTCTCGCCTCAATTCGCGCTTCGCTCAACCGGCGCGGGACAGGCGGCCAATTCGATGGCCAGCGCTGCCAATCAGGAACGCACCTCAGTTCTGACCGACGGCAGTGTTCGATGGCTCTCCTCCACTGGCGGGGAATTGCTCGCTGGATTCGCCAACAGCTTTGTTTGGACTTTCAAGGGGGGCAAATCCACGGAGGCAACCAACTCACTGGTTAATTTCAGCGTCCTCCAACCGCTGCTTCAAATGGGGGGCAAGGAGCGCACTTTGGCGGCCCTCACCCAGGCAGAGCGAGACTTGCTAGCAAATGTGCGGCAGATGAACCAGTTTCAACAGGGATTTTACGTCCGCATCGCCGCCGGCCGCTCCTCCGGAGAGGGCCCGTCACGGACCGGAAATATCGGCGCCAACGGACTGGGCATCATCGCAGGAACTCCGAGCGGCCGCACCGGCACCCCACGGGCCAATGGCTTCTACTACATCCTCGAAGAAGAACAACGCATCCGCAATCTGGAATCCAACGTGGCGCGTTTGCGTGAAAGCTTGGACCAACTCGCTGCAGCCTTCGATGCGGGCCGGCTGAGTTCGCGCCTCCAAGTCGACCAAGCACGACAGGCCCTCTTGAACTCCCAGAGCTTGCTGCTCTCCGCACGCGCCTCTTACCAAACCCAATTGGACGCCTACAAAGTCGAGCTCGGGCTTCCGCCAAGCCTTCCAGTCGTCATCGAGGATCCGCTGCTCGATAAATTCCGCACGACAGACCCCGCTGCGACAGCCATGGATCGCAAACTGGTGGTGCTTCTTGCGAAAATCCAAAATCGCGACTTGGCCGCCACGCAGGGAGAGCTCAAGGAATACCTCCAGGAAGCGCGCGACCTCGCAAAGGCCCTGCTGGCTCTGATCGACACATCTGAGTCGGACCTTGGATCCTTGAAAGAAGTCGTGCCCGTTCGCAAAAAGCAACTGTCCTCGCTTATCTCTTCTGAACTAGCACGCTCGCTCTCGATCGAACCGGAACGGCTCGACCCGAACTTTCTCGAGGTAAAAGTCAAACAATGCGCGGACCGCTGCTCAACCTCCCGGAAGGAACTCAAGGAATTCGATCAGGAACTGGTGAAGCTCTCATCGGAAATCGACAGCTTGGAATTGGAGACTGCGCGGTCAACGCTGGTGGATCTCACCAACGATCTTTCCGGCATTCTGCTGTCGGTTTCACTCAATCAAACGGCCATCCGCCTCGAGACGGCAGTGCTTCCACAGATCGAACTCTCTGAGGAGACCGCTCTGGAAATTGCGAAAGAATACCGTCTGGACTGGATGAACGCACGGGCGCGACTGGTGGACAACTGGCGCACGGTTGGAGTGCAGGCCAACGCGCTTCAAAGCGCCGTTGATTTCTCATTGTTTGGCGGACTTGGCACCATCCACAATCAGGCGGCAAAATTCGACGGACGCACCGGGACGCTGCGTGGGGCGCTGCGCTTTGACACACCGCTCAACCGATTGGCGGAGCGCAATGATTACCGCGAGGCACAGATCAACTACCAGCGTGCGCGGCGCGAATACATGCTGTTCGAGGACCGCATCAGTCAGAGCTTGCGCAACACCCTGCGCATCGTGGAAATCAGCCAGCTCAATTTTGAGCTGCGCCGATCCGCAATCCAGATCGCCATTGCAAAAGTCGACCTCGCAAAGCTGCGTCTTCAGGAGCCGCCCAAGCCCGGCGTGCAGGCCACCATCGGCGCAACCACGGCCCGCGATTTGGTGGACGCTCTGAACGATCTGCTCGACTCCCAGAACGACTTTCTAAGCTTGCGCGTGGGATTCGATGTACTCCGTATGCTACTCGACTTTGAAGTTGGCACCATGCAAACTAACGAGGAAGGCCTCTGGATCGACCCTGGTGTGATCACGCGTTCATCGCTCACCGCTCGCGCCCCGCGCTGGTCGGAGGTA
>JBILLC010000299.1:0-3827 GCA_044376275.1 Chthoniobacteraceae bacterium
GGCAATCCACAAAGCGGCGATCTTTTCCTTTCCCAAGTACATCATAGACCGCGCGATCAAAAATTCGACGTGCCATGGTGATGGACTTTGGCGGAGCAAGTTGAGCGTATAAAATTTCCTGCGAGTGGTTGTTGTTTTCCCATGAACTGAGGCACGCTCAGGTACACAAAAAAGCTGCGATTAGCGAGCTGAAAGAGGAGTCATGCGAAGATGCGATGATGCTGCGGTGTCCGGAATATTCGTAGCCGCGATTGTCAACCGCGCCGTTCACCACGGTGCCGCTGCTCCAGTGCCCGCCCCGGCACAGCTGTTTACCTGTATTCTGCTACAGGCCGTCCTGCATCCAGTTGGCTACGTTTCCTCGAAAAGTCAGAGGGCAGGCACCCTCGAATCGATTTCACGATCGCGCCCCGCGGGAATGCTGCGTGCGAGCCGCTCAAACGCTGGCAAAAAGCACACTCGATTGGGCGTTTGTGATCTGGCAGTTAGCACACTCACCGCAGACCGCTGGACGATTCCCGATCGTAGTACCATCGTCTGACGTCGTTCGCCACCATCCTGGCTGCGGCACGGGCCGAATCTGGTGTGAGATGAGATTCATCCTGTGTCGCCAACTGCCGGCCTTCCGGCGTTGACCCATAGTCAACATAAGGAATACCCATCTCCTTTGCCAAAGTCTCAGGCTGCAGCTCTAATGGCAGAGCTGCCTCCAGCTCCCGCATTCTTGCACCCACGGGAAGGCGCACAAGCGCGACTATCCAACCCATGGAATGTGCCTGTTGCACCAATGCATCAATCTCGGCTTTCCGAAGTAAACTGCTGCTCATCTCAACCTCTATTTGCGGAACAATCCTGCGATAGTAGTCGAGTTGAAAACCAGCCGGGTCCACCGGTGATCCGTCGCTGTAGCGCAAGAAACCGTTCACAAAACCATCCTCATACACTCGCCGCCCAGTGAACCCGACAGTGCGAGGAATCTCGTGGGGTTTTTGAAGCCACAACAATTGACGAGCCACATGTCGCCAAGGTTGGTCAAAGGTGTAGAGGTACTGTTTGATAGTCCCCCGTATTTTCTCATCCAGATAGTCTTGGGCTTTCACGTCCATGGCATATCGCGCGGGACGCGGGCCAAAATGGTAGAAACCCGCAGGGCTGTAGTTCAGGATGAGGATGGCGGGTACCCGGGTCACTTGGGGTTTCAATAACAGCTGGATAATGCTGGACACCGACGTTGCTGGCAGCCCCGCATTCATGGCTCGCAGCGGGGGCTGCCCGTTCGAATTTAAGGCGTCATTAAAAGGCTTTTCCGCCAAGCCCCATCCCACGCGGCTATCCCCCACCACGTAAACGCGGGGCTCCGCTGACTGCCGGCCCAACTTCCATCGAAATTCGACATCCGTCATTCCGGGAACGACCGACGGCATCCCTCCGCATGTCCGAAAAGCCCACTCAATGCTGCCCACGATGAGCGCACACATCACAACAGACAGTAGCAGAAGTCTCATAAATGGCCGCGAAACCGCCGGGGTCAGAATTGGAAATAAATGAATTGCGTCGCCTCGCCGCTGAAATAATACAGCATAAGCATCATTAAAACCGCCGCCAGCATGCGCAACTGCGGGCGACACCTCAAAAAATCGTGGACGCAGATCTGCTGACAAGCGCAATGCCCCCCAAAAACCGCGAGAGCCATTGCCCCGCTTAGCAGCACCGGGGTACTCACTTGTTTTTCCCCGATCACAAGCCCGCGAAGCATGCCGGTGCATTGCGCCCAGGTCTGAGCTCGAAATGGAATCCACGTCACGGATACCGCGAGGTAGGTAAGCGCGCGCGCGGGCAGCCGCCCCATGGTGCTCCAATAGATGGAACGACCGGAGGCCTGAAGACGCGTACTGATGAAACGCTCCAAACACAGATAAGCGCCATGCATGCCGCCCCAGAGCACGAACATCATGCTGGCTCCATGCCATAAGCCCCCCAAAAGCATCGTCGCCATCAGGTTGAGATACGTCCGTGCGCAGCCCAAACGATTCCCTCCCAGTGGAATATACAGGTAGTCCCTCAGCCAGGTGGAAAGCGAGATGTGCCAGCGGCGCCAGAAGTCGGAGAATCCCAGCGCGCCATATGGAGCCTTGAAATTCGTGAGAAACTCATACCCCATGATCCTTGCCAATCCAATAGCCACCAACGAATACCCGGCAAAGTCGCCGTAGATCTGAATCCCAAACAACAGCGCCGCAGTCCAGTTCTCCCACACGCTGTTGAAGGCCCAGTTTTCAAAAAACGCGTTCACATATTCAGCAACGTTGTCTGCCATGACCATCTTCAGGCACAAGCCGCAGAGCACCAGAAAAAGCCCGTCTGCGATCGCCGCCCGGCTGATGTGGATCTCTTTTTCGATTTGCGGCAGGAAATCGCTGGCTCGCACGATGGGCCCTGCCACCAGTTGTGGGAAGAAAGCAACGTAGAAAGCGACATCCAGCAGACTGCGACGTGCGGGAATCTCCTGACGATAGACGTCCAGAGTATAACTCAGCGTCTGAAACGTGTAGAAAGAGATGCCCACTGGCAAGAGAACATCCACATGCGGCGGTTGCCAACCGACTCCCAGATACCCCAAGATACTTGTGAATGTCTCGAGGAAGAAATTGCAGTATTTAAAAAAAGCCAGCATGCCCAGATTTGCGGCCAGACTCAAAACCACCAATGTTTTTCCATGTCGCGGGAACTGCTCCATGAGTCGCGCTAGCCAGTAGTCCATCACGGTAGACCCGACCAGCAGGGTCAAGAACTTGGGGTTCCACATGCCGTAGAAAAAATAGCTGTAAAGCAGCACAACCAACTTGAGGGCCGTTGATCGCTTCCGCGGATGAACAAAGTAGAGTCCGAGAACGGGCACCAGTGTAAGAAAAAAGAAAAGCGAGTTGAATGTCATAAATATCTTCTCAGTAGATATTTGTGCTCTTATAAAACAGGCATTTTAACTTTATGCCTCACAATTCAAAACCACTGTGGTTTCCGGAGCGCCTCTAAACGAGACGCGAGCAGCGTGCGTCGATTCGCAGATTTCCCTCTGGCGAAGCTCCGAAATTCACCCGACCGGTATCGTTGCGCGACGCCGAGGCCATTTTGAGTGAAGCCCGGCCGGTGAAATGGAACAACTCTGGTTCGTCTGGTGATAAAAAGAGGCAGGAACCAGTCGGTAAGAATGGGAAGAAAGAAAGAGAACTCAGTGCGAGAAGGAAACATTGCTTCCTTCAAAAATCGAACGCGCGGCCACCTGCACATGTAAACAATTCGGCTGAGGACCGTGTGGTGGTTCTCAGACGGTTGGCAGCAAGATGAAAGCCCGTGTTGCTCGACTGCCGCGACTAGAAATACGATCGGCGTGTGAGCCGCGAGCGCTGCGCTGCGCGGCCAGCGAATTCTGTGAGGCTCGTTGATACCCTCAATGATTGAACATGAACTCTGTGGAATTTAACAGCGCCCAGACGACATCCTCGTAAGGTTGTGTAGTCGCGGGCGGACTCGGAATCAGTTTTAGGAAATCATTCAATTCTTCCTTGGTGGGTTTACGGGATAGGCAGCGGATAAACAATTCTTCAACGGCTGCGCTCGGCGGCATTTTCGTGCTCACGCATGCGCTGATCCTGCCGCTGCATCCGAGCCGGGGACTGATGGTATCACCAACGGAAAGGTGGAGCGCCTGCGAGATGGTCGGAGAGGTCTTGGTTTCCGTCGATGAAACGCTCCCACGCGGGCTGCGTCCCATGCATTTGAAAACCTCGTCCCCAAAGTTGGGGCCTTCCGTTCCCCCCGAGGAACGC
>JBILLC010000298.1:0-3827 GCA_044376275.1 Chthoniobacteraceae bacterium
GCGTTGTGACGTTCCGGAAGGATGATGCGAGGACGAATGCGCCGCAATTCGTGGTAGCCAAATCCATGGCGTCAGATTCCGACGGTTTTCTCGAATCGCCTGCGAGGCTTGTGACAGTTCCGAGGACCAGCGAAATTAGCGGCGTGATCAGCGATACAACCGGCCACTGTCTCAATGCTTTCAACACATTTACCTTTCCATGGGAAAGCCGCCGAAGCCCCGCTTTATGAACTCGTTGACTGGCAAATTGAGACACGATGCTTGGCGGCTTGGGACTGTGCGCTGCAACCCATCGCCGGACGGTGATCAGGACCGGAAGTAGGACCCGAAGATGGGTGAGGGCCAGAACTAATTGCCTGTCACCGGGCTTCCATGCCTCTCGAGCCAACGCACTCCTATCCGAAGCTGGCGACTGGCTGTGCGTTTGAAACGGCTTCTGCATAAAAAAGACCGCCCGCCAAAGGCTGCCGTTCTTGACCCTTCGCATCAAGACCGCGGCGGGCGGTGGTGATGAAAAGGCCGCCCTTGTCGTCAAAACAGCACGACGTAACGGCCTCAACTGGCAGTTCGATCTTTGCGATCATTTCGCCCGTTTTTGGATCGTGACACACCACTCCCCAGCCGCCCCATAATGCGATCCACAGGTTCCCATCACGATCCGAGCACATGCCGTCGGGGAATCCTTCGGCAATTTTGATCACACATCTGCGGTTTGAAATTTGACCGGCATCGAAGTCGAAAGCGTCCACGCGTCTGGTCGTGGAGTCGATGTAATACATCGTGCTTCCATCAGGAGACCAAGCGAGCCCGTTGGAAATGCTCACATTCCCGACCATTCGCGAGGTTTGGAAGTCGACGGGGTCGATTCGGTATAGATTTCCGCAATTTGGCTGCTCGTTTAGGGACATGGTTCCAGCCCAAAGCCTGCCAAGCGGGTCACACTTCGCGTCGTTGAAACGATTCGAGGCAAAGTCGCCTTCAGGGTTTGCAACTGTCCGCCCAATGCCATTCTCAGGATCCCACTCCGTGACTTTTGCTCCAAGACCGATGAGGAAACCACCTGCCGTTTGTGGAACAATGAAACTCACTCTGTCGGGCAATGTCCAAACGCGGTCCGTGGTCTGCGCAGGATCAAACGCGTGTATTTCGCACCGCTCAATATCGACCCACCAAAGTTGATTTCGGTGCCAGAGAGGTCCCTCGCCAAGCACGGCCCCCGACGGGTGGATACAGGTGGCGCAAATCACTTTCATGCTGCCCAGACATCCTTCATTTTTTTGAGTCGTTCACAAGCTAAAGCGTTCACCGGGGCATTTATCTCTAAGTGGCCAGTTTGGAGTGAGGGGACACTCAATCCGAGGGGTTAGGGACGCGCGCGCGTTAGCTGCTTGCCGACTTTTCAGAAAACAAATTGCGCGATCTTTTCGCGTCGCGGACGATTGATAGTCGAATGATGAAACCAATTCAGTTCAAAATTCTCAGTAAGCTCTGCTTCGTTCTTGGCTTTGTCTCAATCATCGGTGCTATCGCCATCTGGTTTCTCGCAGGTGGTCAGACGGTTGAAACGCAGGGGCACGCGGAACGTTTTGGCATCTTCGTCGGGTTGTGGGCGCCCACCTTTTTTATCCTCTCGAACTGCTTCGATCATTTTTTTGAGAAGTCAGCTTGATTGTTTGGGATCGTGATTGATCACGAGGCTCTAGGGGCATAAGACGTCGCGCCTCCATTTCGAGCGGGCTCTGATGCGGGGATAAAAAAAGGGAAAAGGGGACAGGGAACTGTACAAATGTAGACCGCGGAACGGGCCCCATAAGCGCATTGGCCTCCGCACGGTATGTGAGGCTTATACTGTTCGTGGACGATGCACAAAAAATTGAACGCAATGGTTTAAAGCAGTCTGACTCCGTGCAGGAGAGAAGTGAACAAAGAGAGAAGCACGAAGTAAATTTTGCAGCGACCTAGGATCAGAGTCGCTCCTTCAGGGCGGTTACGGTTGGAACTCGACCCAGTTTAGTCCAAGCACGCCGGCCGGATCCTTACAGTGCGCGACTACGCAGACATCGGTGAGCCCTGTGGCATTAGCGAGTGTGGCGGGCACTTCAAGGAATTCCCCCTCACCAGTGGGCTTGACCTCCAGGGTTGCGAGCAACGAACCGGTGGGAGAACCACTGCGTAACTCGAACATGCCTCCCGTGGCGTCGAAGCATCCGGCTCTCGCCTTTATGTGTTTGATCTCCGCGAGATTTAAGTCACGCCAGAGAATGTGCGATCCATGCTTGAAATGCCCTAAAATGCCTTTCTCGCCCTCAACGGACTCGACGTAAGCCATCCCGTGATTGCTGTCATAGAATGCGGCCTTCTTCCTGCGGGAGTGGAGTACCACGGAGGCCTCTCCGCGCAGGCGCGGCATGGTTCCCTGCTTGCCGTCGTCCGTGTAGGAGGCGTTTAGAATAAGGACGCCCTCGTCCACGCGCGTGCCCTTCGAGGGTTTGCGTGGCGCGGTGAATGCCCCATTCAAACCTGACTTTGGAGGGCTCGCTGGGTCATTCTTCAGCGCCAGAACCCACGTCACCATTCGACGGATTTCATCGATACTGTGCTGCGGGTGGGGTGGCATCGGAATCTGGCCCCACACGCCTGCGCCACCGGCTAAGATTTTTTGCGCCAAACGTTCGGCGGCTTCTGGGTCGTCCTTGTATTTTAGAGCCACGTTTTTGTAGGCAGGACCTGCGGATGGGGTGTCCGCCATGTGGCACGCAAAGCAGGTGCTCGATCGCATCATCGCAAGCCCTGGATCCACCAAGTCAGAGTCGCCATCGACTGAGAAACGGCGTCCGCGAAACTCGCCCTGCACGGCGGCGAGTTCGGCTTTCACTTCGTCGCCATCGGTCTCTTTGATCGCGAGCTCGTACGGGATGGCAGTGCCCCATTCAAAAAACGAGCCATGGGCAGGGGACTCAAACCTGACTGAAGGCCGTCCGTTTCCCACGTGGACTGTTTGCTTGCTGATAGACCTGGCTCCACTTGGGTCGCTCACGGTTACAGTCACTTCGTAGTTTCCCGGTTTCTGGAAATAATGCGTGAACTTTCCGTCTGGTGCCGCCGCTTGCTCCGCGCCTGCTACGCTCCAAGAGAACTTAAGCGTGTCGCCATCAGGATCCCGGGATGAGGATGCATCAAAGCTGAGTGTGAGCGGTGCCGTACCAGCGGTCTCGCTCGCCACGAGCATCGCTAAAGGAGGCCGGTTGCCGCGGCGGTAAACTATCCTAACAATACGGCTGTCATTGTTCTCCCACCACTGGTCGCCGTATTCGATCATGTAAAGCGCGCCGTCTGATCCGATCTTCATGTCTACGGGCCTGCGCAAATTCAAGGCGGGGGTAAACGGTTCGATTTCCGGTCCCGGGGTGCCGAGTTTGACGGTTTGGATCCAGTTGCGCATCCATTCGTAAATAAAGAGGCGGCCATCGAGCGATTCCGGTAGTTTGATCGCCGATGGATTTGCGGCGTCAAAATGATAAACCGGGCCCGCCATGATGCTGCGTCCGCCACTTCCAAGTGTTGGAAATTCCTTTGATTGTAGGTTCGAATACCAGACGAGCGCAGGCTTCGCGGGGGGCAGCGTTTTGATGCCAGTGTTCCGAGGCGAAAGATTTTCAGGTAACTGGGGGTTGTAACGTTTGACCTCTTTATTTGTGTTGAAATCGTACAGCGGCAGCGCCTCGTTTGGGCCGACAAAAAGCGGCCATCCAAAGTTGCCAGCGGTTTGTGTCGCGTTGATTTCTTCGTAACCGACCGGTGTTACGCCCAGTTCGGGGAGCACGTTG
>JBILLC010000300.1:0-3821 GCA_044376275.1 Chthoniobacteraceae bacterium
AATCACGATCAGCGTGGGAATCGCAACAGCAACAAACTGCAGGATACTCAATTCCGTAAGCTTGAGTCCGAACCATGTGACCAGTGGTTGGTGCAGAAGAAAAATACCGAACGAATAGGATCCAACGAGCGGAATCCACTTTGCCAAGAACTCAGACCTTTGCAGAAACCCCACCACACTTGCAACGCAAAGCGTGCAAGCGATGGCAGAGTAGACATCCGCAAAAATGTAGGCACTTCCAGCGTATAACCGCGGAATCCACGCGTACATAAACAACCCTGTGCACAGCGCAGGCCAGCGCAGAAGCCACTTTTCAACCTTTTCCGGCGCACTCATGTGCGAAACCCCGGCCACCATTCCCAGCGCAAACTCAGGCAAGCGCGACAAACAATTCGCGCCCTGAACCCAATACCCATGCGAGTGCCAGACCTCAAGCAGCAGGTAACGCAACCCAAAGCCGACCGCGAAGGCAGACAGAAGAAAGCCTACTCGCCCGAGCCTTCGTAGCAGCCAAAACAAAACCGGAAAAATAAAATAAAACTGCACAAGCATCCCGAAGTACCACCAGGATGCATTTCCGTAGTAGAAATCCTCCTGCACGCGCAGAAAACGAATCCCGGTAAGGCTCACCAGAAAGTGATGGTCGACATGTTCAATCCATGTAAATGGAAGGAGCAACAGGGCCAGATGACCCACCCAGTACATCGGATAAAGACGCGTAAACCGCTGGAAGTACCATGTCCGCCATTCGATCGGCTCCCGCTCCGCCTTCTTACAAGTGGACGCACCAAGCGCCCATCCACCGAGAACCAGAAACATTCCAACCGCGTGAAAACCAAGCTGGGACAAAGCGAGCCAGCCAATCTTGAGCCAAACTGAAATCTTCGAGGCAAAACTGTCAACCGGACCGAAGCCATCGAATACATCATTGATAAAATGCCCTGATGTCGGAGTCGGTGCTGGATCCAAATAGTTGATGAAAAAATGAAAATAAACCACCCACAGAACCGCGATGCCCTTTGCAAAATCCATCCAGACTAACCGTTTTTTGCGATTTGATTCGGCTGCGTTACTAGGAATAGACGTCATTCGGATGGGGTAGTGAATAAGACCGAGGTCGACCGCCGACTTGCCTCTAGAAATGCCATGAATCACCGAGTTTTGTCAGCAAGGATTCGCACGAAACGTTTCACGCATCGCCACAACCTCAGCTGTCTGGCAGGCCGAAGCTCGAAAGGCCTAAGCCCAGTTCCAACTGATCGTGCCTTCCCAGAGCACGGGCGTCATACCCGCGGGCGCGTAAATCCATTGCAAACGCCTGAACTTGTCCGTGCACTAGAAAGACTCTCTTAGGCTTGACCAACTCCAAGGTTTCAAGGAGCTCGGTGTAATCAGCGTGGTCGCTCAATGGAATGACTTCATCCACTCCATAACGGTATTTTGCGTTGGGCGAAAGCGCCCAACCACTCAGCATCGCAGTGCGAAGGTTTTTGAGCTTCCTTAGCTGAAGTGATTTCTTTGATGCAGGAGGGAACACCAGCACTTTGCCCTCCGCTCCAGAGGCGTCAAAACATTCATATGCTGGAAGCCTTCCGATGTGCGGGCGCAAAGCCTGCGTCATCTCCCAGACCGTGCGGTGCAACATAAATGACAGACCGCAATCAGCCAGCGCACACAGAAACTCTTGAGCTTTGCCAAGTGAATACGCATAAAAAACCGGCGTTGCTCCGCACTCGAAAGCCTTTCTAATAAAACCGTGAATTTGCTCCAGCACTTCACTCCGGGAAGGGAAGCGGTAATGCGGAAGCGCAAAAGTACTCTCCATCACCAAAGTGTCCGCACCCTTAAATCGGGCAGCCTCGCAGCTCAAGGAAGCTCGAAGTTTGTAGTCTCCTGTGTACAGAAGCGACGACCCGTCCGAGTCGCGTCTTAAATAGAGCATCGACGAGCCCGCGATGTGACCTGCCGGCAACAGGGTTAGGGTCCAACCATCCCGCTGGAAAGGCTCGCCGAACAGCGCTGTGCGAAAGGCGTCCCCAGTCCGCCTTCCATAACGAACGTTCATAATGAGCCGCGTCACTTCAGAGCAAATTGTCATTCTGTGACGCGCGAAATGATCGCTGTGCGCGTGTGAGACAAAGGCACAGTCCGCTGCAAAGTGGGGGTCCAGCCACAATCCCGCCTCGGGAACATGAATACCACGGCGATATGAGACGGAAATGAGAGAATCCATAGGCTGCCGGTAAAACCGTGATCTGGACTCCAGCTGATTAACCCAAGAGGAGCAGGATTCCCACTTTCAATTAGACAGTATCCCTTCTAAGTCAGCACAACTGCAGAGAATGCCTCCAAACGAGAGCAGGGATAATCTGGGAAACAACTCCCTCGCCAAGCCTCTGGCTGCATTCGCCGGGTGGTTGCCAAACATTCCCGACGCGGGCGCCAGGGCGTGTACTTCATCGGACGGCCACAAATAATCGTGCCCCATCCGCTAAACCTCATAGACTGACGATTTGGGTTCTCACCCCCCCCTCCCTGATTATGTGGAAACGAATGTTAATAATGCTCCTGAGCGTCGCCGTGATCGTCGCAGGGATTGCTTTTTTGAAATACCGCCAGATCCAAGCCGCCATCGCGATGGGCAAATCCTTTGCCCCGCCGCCGTCGGCTGTCACGACTCTTGTAATTGAACCGAACCCGTGGACTCCGGTGCTCCGCGTGATTGGCTCACTTAAATCTGTGCAAGGCGTCGCCGTCTCGGGTGATCTGGCAGGTATTGTCTCCGAGATCACCTTCGAATCAGGCAAGACCGTGAAAAAAGGCGACTTACTCGTGCAACTCAATGATGAACAGGAAAGGGCGCAGCTGGTGGCAGCCGAGGCGCGCTGTGAACTTGCAAAGCTGGAGATCCAGCGCAAACGGGAACTTCAAGCCAAGAGCGCCTTATCCCCTTCCGAAGTCGATATCGCCGAAAACGAGCTTCGACAGGCCAACGCTGCGAGAGAGCTCGCAGCGGCTCTCAGGGCGCGCAAACGCATCACCGCCCCGTTTGACGGAGTGCTCGGCATTCGACAAGTAAATCTGGGCCAATATCTAAACCCAGGCACCCCCGTTGTCACCATGCATTCTCTCGACCCGATGCTCGTGACTTTCGCGCTTCCGCAACAGCAGATGTCGCAAGCAACCAAAGGAGGTCAGCTCACGATCGCTCTTGGCGACGAACATGAATCCACCCACCAACGTTGGCTGGGCGCCATTACCGCCTTTGAGTCGCGCCTCGACGACTCATCTCGCTCAATCACGGTGGAGGGATCCATTCCGAATTCCGATCACCGGCTCCGCCCCGGCATGTTCGTGAACGTTGAGATCCCACTCCCAACAGAGGACAACGTGCTCGTTGTGCCTGCGTCCGCCATAAATTACGCCCCTTACGGCGACTCGATTTTTGTGGTGAAGAAAAGCACCAACGATCAAGGAGCTCCAGTGCACACCGTCGAGCAAAGATTCGCCAAACTCGGGGCCGCCCGCGGTGATCAAGTCAGGGTCTTGAGCGGCCTAACCGCTGGTGATGAGATCGTCACTGCGGGAGCGTTCAAACTACGTCCAGGCGGAGAAGTTGTGATCAACAACAGCGTTCAGCCGCCGAATTCGGCCACCCCTACACCACCCAACAACTAGCACAGCAACGCGCCATTGCATCATTGAGAATCGATGTACGCAGCCAAGTGATCCTTTTACTCCGTGTACTTGACAGACACATTCATCCGCCGGCCGGTCTTTGCGACAGTCCTCAGCCTTCTGCTTCTGCTGGCAGGAATCCA
>JBILLC010000304.1:0-3792 GCA_044376275.1 Chthoniobacteraceae bacterium
ACGTGGAGGTACAACTTTGCCTGGTGGATCTGGAACGCGTGGAGCAGTTCCAAAATACGTTACGGCAAAAATTTCCCAGCTTGCGCTTTTCCGTCAATGACGACCTTGTCTCTGGGGATTGCATGGTGAAAACAAAGTTTGGGATGCTCGACGGTCGAGTCGCCACAAAAATCAAGGCCGTGGAAGGGCTTCTAACATAGGTTGAGGCAACGCAAGGCATGAGCGCATCACTTTGGTCGGCGGAAAGGCTGCAGGAGCGTTTGCGTGGCGGACGACTTGCTCAAAGTATTGGGCATGTCATTCAGGTGACGGGTCTTGTGGTCGAGTCTGACGGCCCGAACCTGGCCATTGGCGATGTATGTCAGATTGCAGCTGGGGCCGAGCAGCCTGTTTTTGCTGAGGTGGTGGGCTTTCGTGAGCACAGGTTGTTGCTGATGCCGCTCGGAGAAATGCACCAAGTCAGGGTCGGTTCCGAGGTGACGGCTTCCAGTTTTGCCGCTGGTGTTCCAGTCGGCTATGAGTTGAGGGGCAGGGTTTTGGATGGCCTCGCTCGGCCCATCGACGGAAAGGGGCCTTTGCCTCCGCTTCCAATCGCACCGCTGAGGGCTGCTCCCCCTCATCCCCTCACGCGCCAGAGGATTACCAAGCCGTTCTCAACCGGAGTGAAGGCAATCGATGTGTTTACCCCAGTCGGTGAGGGGCAGCGCATGGGGATTTTCTCAGGCAGCGGGGTCGGCAAATCCACAATGCTCGGGATGATGGCGCGGGGTGCGAGCAGCGATGTGAATGTGATTGCCCTGGTGGGTGAGCGCGGGCGTGAACTGCGGGAATTTCTTGAGAAAGATCTCGGGGAAGATGGCTTGCAGCGTTCGGTGATCGTGGTTTCCACTTCGGATCAGCCTGCTCTCGTGCGCTTGAGGGCGGCGCTTACCGCCACTGCGATCGCTGAGTTTTTCCGGGATCAAGGCCATCGGGTCATGTTTATGATGGACTCGGTCACACGCTTCGCCATGGCTCAGCGTGAGGTTGGTTTGGCGGTGGGGGAACCTCCCAGCAGCCGCGGATACACTCCCTCGGTTTTTGCACTGTTGCCAAAGCTTTTGGAACGGACGGGGGCGGGGGATTCGGGTTCGATTACCGCTTTTTACACCGTTCTGGTCGAGGGGGATGACATGAATGAGCCCATTGCTGACTCGGTACGCGGGATCTTGGATGGGCACCTTGTGTTGACCCGCGCCCTGGCGACAGCGAATCATTTTCCGGCCATCGATATTTTGGAAAGTATTAGTCGTTTGAACCGTGATCTTTGCAGTGAGCAGGAATATCTTCTCGCTGCCGAGGCCCGAGACCTGCTTGCGCTCTATAGACGCAACGAGGATTTGATCACCATCGGGGCCTACACGCGGGGGTCGAACCCGAAGTTGGATCAGGCGATCGAGCGCAATGAACCGCTGCTGGAATTCCTGAAACAACCGATGACCGAACGTTCCAATCGAGTGGAGGCCTGGCAAAAGATCGTGTCCGTACTGCGTGGTTAATGAATTTAGCAATGAAATGTCCGGAACGTTGATTTTCTGCCTTGGTTTTTAGATAGTACACGAAGTTAATTTCCGCTGAGTGATCGACCGCAAACTTTCCTTTATCTGACTCCTTCAACTTAAGTAATGAGGCCCTTTAGGTTTACATTGGAATCTGTATTGACGCTCCGTTCCCGGGAAGAGGAAACGGCCCGTCAGTCCTATGCAGAGGCCCTTGCTTTCCAAGCCCGAACCAACGAGGCCTTGGAGCAGGCAATGAATGACCTCGATGCGCTGCAATCGGAGCTCTCCGAGAAGCGGCAGGCAACGTCGAAACGGGACGATCAGATCATGTTTATCCAGGCGATCCGACAGCAGCGCTCTTTTTGCGATGCGATGACTCAGCGTCTTGCCCGCGCCGTGCAGCTGGTGGAGGTCCGTATGAAATTCTGGCTTGATGCACGCCGGAAAACACAGGTGCTTCAAAAGCTTAAGGAGAAACGCGGCCAACTCCATGACGCCGAAATGCGCCGTCGGGAGGAGCGGGAAATCGAGGATATGATCTCTGCCCGCTGGGTGGCTACGCGCAACTTGGCTGTCGGATGAGCTGCTCTCTCTAGCGTATAATTTACTATGTTGGCCGCCCCATGGTTTTTAGCAGTCGTAGCGTTCGTGGTGAACGCGGTTTCAACTTTTTTGATGCTCAAACCTGAGATCGAAAAGGCCAAGCAGGTGGCCATCGTCACAAGCGAGGAGAAAGTTGTGGAGGAGAAGAAAGTCGAGGAAGAGCGCATTGCTGCCCTCCCGCCTCCTCCTCCGTGGAATTTCAAGACCGAGGCGGTTGATGAGTTGGTGAACGAGTTGAAAGCCAGCAAGGAAGGGCTTCTAGACGAAATGAAGGATCTTTCCTTGTTGCAAACCCAGATCAGCGCCGAACGGGAGGAAGTGGAGAAGCTCAAGGCGGAAGTCATTCGGCTCCGGCAGGAACTTGATGCGCGGGTTGTTGAAGTGCAGGAGTTTGAGAAAGACAATTTGAAGAAGCTGGTTTCCACATACGCGGCGATGCCCCCGATCTCTGCCGTGCCCATTCTTAAAGAGCTGGATGAGGACACCGTTGTTAAAATTTTCGCTCAAATGAAGCCCGATATCGTTTCCAAAATGCTGGGAACCATGGCGTCCTTGGTGGACAAGAATGAGCGCCTTTCCGAAGACTCTCCAGCGCGCCGCGCCGCGCGGATCTCTGACAAACTTCGCTTAATGAAAACTGTAAAGAAAGAGGTGGTTCAATGAGCGTTTCCACCATTCAGTCCACCCCCGATTTACTGATTGCTCCGAGCGCTCCTTCCCCGAAGGCGGAGCTTTCATCCTCTGAAAATAATGATTTTTCCAGCTACCTGCGCGAAGGTGTTGGGGCTTTCTCAAAAGGGGTAAGGAACGCGCCCGCCAAAACGTCAGTTTCAAGGCAATCCTCTACTTCAGGGGCAACGAGCCGTGCCGGTGATTCGACGTTAGCTCAAACAGATCTTATCTCGTCTGCGCATGCTGATCGCTCTGATTATTCTGAGCCGTCGGAATCGGGAATCCTTCCGTCCATCCGATCCGAGTCGGATCTCCCTGCCGATCCGCGTCTTTTGAATCCTGCCGACGCTGCACTGGAAGCCGCGGCATTGGCGGCGGCAACGATGCTTGCAGCGAATTCGTCTGCCATAAGTGGGGTTAGCATCGCCTCAAATGCTCTAACGAACGCATCGAATTCGCAAAGTTCAGAAGATCAGGGCGCAATTGAGTCAGTTTCCGATGAAAAGGACGCAGGGACGCCGGTTTCAATGCCAACCCTCAGGGCAGCGATGAGGACTACGGTGGCGAAGGAGGGCGGCGCGTCGGTTATTTCGGGAACGTTGCCTGAGCCGGTACCGAGTGATGCCGCACAATCCCGGTTGATGCCTTCGACGGTCTCTCGGCAGGCGGCCATTGCAGCAAATTCAGATTCTCGGCAGACGATCGTGGCGAAAGTGGCGGCTTTGAAGGCTGCCGCTTACACCTCAGTTTTGAATGCGCCATTGGGCCCTCAAGGCGCACCTTTCTCTGAGCCTGGTCTGCCAGCGCATGCTTCGGGTGGAACGAATCCAGAGGCGGGGCTGGGAAATTTGGTTGGTTCAACACCAAATTCCTTCAGTTACGGCTCGGACAGGACCTCTGAAAACACTCTCTCAACGTCGTTTGTCTCTCAAGGAGCGCCGGTGGTGAATTTGGTATCTGGTGATGGTGTGGGTGA
>JBILLC010000305.1:0-3788 GCA_044376275.1 Chthoniobacteraceae bacterium
CTGCGAATCGATCTGCTGGCCGGAGACGGAGGACCAGCCACGCTCGCTGCGGTGCGGGTGATCGGCCCTGCACAGCCCATCCTGCGCGAGATTGAACCGTACTGGCACGCATCTTACGTCTGGTTTCCGGAGCCAGATCGCACTTACAAATCATTTGCACCGAGATTTTTTCGAAAATCCTTTGAGGTGCGGGACCTGAACCAAATCAGGTCTGCATTTGTGCAGGCGTGGTCAAACGATGCATACACGCTTTATATCAACGGCCGGAAAATCGTCTCTAATCGTCTCTGCATCTAAAGAGCCGCAAGTGACCGCCGAGCCCAAAACCAATAGCCACCAATACAGCCTGAGCGAGAGGCAGTCGGTGCTGCGTCGCGACATGAGCGCTATGAAGCGCGCCCCACAATACGGCCTTGGAGCCTGTTGCTGGGAGCGGTTGGCGATCTGACAGTGAAGCCTGCGATCGAGTCTATGGCGATGGCGCAAAGACAATTTTATTGGAACCTATCACTGTCAGCTGCCACGCCAAGGAGGGGTACCGGTTTACCGATGCAAACACCACCTTTTGGATGGACTGCCATGTCGGCACGCGCTTTTGAAAAGTAGCTACCACCAGCGCGCATCAGCCAATCATGAAGTGCGTGGCGCATCACTCCCCCTTCCCCCTTCACCGTGACTGGAGACCGAGCTTCAAAAATGTGTCGTCCACGTGCTGAAAATGAACGTCAAGCGAGCAGAGCTTCTCGATTTCGTCCACGGTGAGCACGCTTGCGATCTCGGCTTCGGCCGCCAGATTCGCCTGGAGCGAAACATCTCCCTGCCATGTCTTCATGGCCGCCCTCTGCACAGCCTCGTACGCCGCCTTCCGCTCAAGCCCACGCCGGGTGAGTTCAAGAAGAACGCTCTGACTGAAATAGAGACCCTTGGTGAGACGCAGATTACGCATCATGTTTTCCGGATACACCAACAACCGGTCCACCAGCTTTGCGAGCGTCACCAGCATGTAGTTCAAGAGGACCGTTGAGTCAGGCATGATGATGCGCTCCACCGACGAGTGTGAAATGTCGCGCTCGTGCCAGAGAGCCACGTTTTCGAGGGCCGCCATCGAATTGGATCTTAGAATCCGCGCCAACCCGCTCAGCTTCTCGCCCGTGATCGGGTTCCGCTTGTGAGGCATCGCCGAGGAACCCTTCTGGCCGGCGCTAAAGTACTCTTCAACTTCAAGCACTTCAGTGCGCTGCAGGTGCCGGAACTCGGTCGCCCACCGGTCAACGCTTGAGCCTATGAGCGCCAGTACACACTGGAACTCTGCATGCCGGTCCCTTTGCACCACCTGAGTGCTCAAATCCGCAGCCTTCAAGCCAAGTTTAGCACAAACATGCGCCTCAATTTCCGGCGCGAGATGCGCGTGGGTTCCCACAGCCCCACTCAATTTTCCAACCCGAATCCGAGGCTGAATATCCTCGAGTCGGGCAAGCCCACGGCGGAACTCGTCGTACATCAAAGCCAGCTTCAACCCAAAAGTGATGGGCTCGGCGTGAATCCCATGGCTGCGCCCGATCATGGGTGTGAGCTTGAATTCCTTGGCACGCCGTCCCGCCACTTCGATCACAGTGCGAAGATTCGCCATCAGAATGTCGCTTGCCTGCGCCATCTGAACGGCGAGGGTTGTGTCAAGAACGTCCGACGACGTCATTCCCTGGTGCATCCAACGTGCGGCAGGTCCCACGTAGGAAGCGACGTTTTCGAGAAACGCAATCACATCGTGGTGGGTGCGCCTCTCGATTTCATCGATTTCTTCCACCACGAACTTTGCGCGGGAGCGTATGGTCTGGGCGTCCTCCAGCGGGATCAGCCCGCGCGAGGCCATGGCCTCGCAGGCAAGCACTTCAATTTCGAGCCAGATTTCATATTTCCGCTGCTCGGTCCAAACAGCGCTCATTTCCGGAAGAGAATAACGACTTATCACGGCGCGCAGCATTAGCTAGTTTGGTCGGTGGGCAAAAGAAAAACCTCCGGACGTGCCCTTGGATGCCGATGCAGGCGGTCCAGACCAAGGCTCAATCCCATGCCGGTTGGATTTTCCAAATTTTCTTAAAACTTTCCTCCCCTCCCCTCCGTAGGAAGGGTTGATATGAGCGCACAACATCTCGAAGTTTTAGAAACCACCGTTCAGAAAACACACCAGTGGCTGGACGCGATTTCCGACCGGTCACATCTGGACACCCACCAATCTTATCAGGCTCTGCGGGCCGTGCTGCAGGCTCTGCGAGACCGACTGCCAGCGAATGAAGCGGCACACCTCGCAGCGCAGCTCCCCATTCTAATCCGAGGCATCTTTTACGAGGGTTGGCGCCCCTCCGACACCCCGGATCCGATGGACTACGGCCTCTTCCTCAAAAAAATTGCGGACAAGATTGTGACGCCAAGGTCTATCGACCCCGAGGCGATCACGAAACACGTGTTCGCCGTGATGCAAACTTTCCTCGCCCGGGGAGAGCTCGATAAGATCCAGAGGGTGCTCCCCAGGGAATTCCAAGAGCTATTCGGATAGACCAAACCGGGGTAGGCATGGACTCAGGCACTCAGGACCTGAAGCCGGCACGGATCAATCCGGCCGACAGGAAACGAACCTGAAGGATCCACCCTCGGCGAACCACCACAGGATCGATTGTGTTCGGAACCTGTCTCGCAACGCCCAAGCTCCAGCCCAAACGCGACCAGCGCGAGAGCAAATGCTGAACGTCAGCCCCGGCGATCAGCACACGACTCCGAGGTGAGCAAAACGGGACTCCTGATTATTGAGTTGGCTGGAGACACCCCGGAGGGAGACCGCCCTGAAGCTAGGCTTACGAAGTCCCGCTTTGCCTACGATGGACATATTGAGACCCCAATCCAGACCGAGGCAGTCATCAGATTGCGGCGAGTAGCCGGCACGAGCAGGCCGGCCTGTTGGACTCGGAAACAGACAAGCGACGATTCCGGCAATCGCCGCAAATAATCTTATGCATAAATGATTTATGTAAATTGTTGGTGACTGCATTGAATTGCGCAACATGACGCCGGCCCGGCGGCGGGGCTTGGAACCCGCGGCAGAGCCCTCGGGAACCCGCTTGACCATACGGCGGAGGACCCGAGTATGGGCGGATATGCGTTTTCAAACTCTCTGGGAGGGCCGTTGGATATTTGCGGTCGTCTTTCTGATCGGTGGGGCGGGCTTTGTCTCACGACAGTGGTGGCTGTGCGGCATTTCCCTTCTCGGCACGCTGTTCTGCCTTAATTTCTTCCGGGACCCGGAACGGCACGGCTCCCAAGACCCCCGGGATATCCTCTCTGCCGCAGACGGTGTCGTGACAGAGATCGTCGAAATGGAGGAGTCGGAATTTCTCAAGGTGCCCATGCGTCGCATTGGGGTTTTTCTCTCAGTGCTTGACGTGCACACAAACCGCGCACCGATTGACGGGAAAGTCACCTACCTCAATCATTTTCCCGGCACTTACCCAGGGCCCTACCTCGACGCCCGGAACAAGGAGTGCTCGTCGAAGAACGAAGCCCAAACATGGGCATTCGAGGGGGCACAAGGAAGTCTGGTTGTGAGGCAGATTACCGGTGCGATCGCACGCCGGATTGTTCCATGGAGAAAAGTTGGCGAATCCGTAGCGAAAGGAGATCGGTTTGGAATGATACGGTTTGGATCAAGAACCGAAGTTTTTGTTCCCTTGAACTGCGAGATCACAGTAAAGCCCGGGGACAAGGTGAAGGGCGGGCTTGATGTGATTGCGCGCTAC
>JBILLC010000306.1:0-3786 GCA_044376275.1 Chthoniobacteraceae bacterium
CTGCGCTGTGGTCTGGCTTTTCTCGAATTTTTCGGAGGCACTCCGCTCGGCCTTCAATCCGATGCTGCCCGAGGGATGGGATATTTTCCCGAGATGTGTTTTCCTTGTGGGGGTGCTTCCCGCGGTGCTCGTGTGGTGGATCCGCCGCCACGTGCCGGAGCCCGAGGAATGGACGGCGGCAAAGTCGCAGGGGGACGATGCCGAGAGGGGGAGTATCACGGCGCTGTTCAGGGCACCGCTGCGAAAGATCACTTTGCTTTCAATGGTCGTTTGCGCATCGGGTCTCACCGGTTGGTGGGCATTCATGTTCTGGCACAATCAACATATCCGGAATCTCCCGGAGCTTGCGGGTTGGGCGGCGGGCGAGCGCGAAAAAGCCCTTTCGATGGTGTTTGCAGGAGTCATCGGACTCTCGGTGGTCGGCAACTTCTTCTGCGGTTGGCTTGCCCAACGGTTCGGTTACCGGAAATCAATTTTGTGGATGTTCGCTGGACTGGGGCTTTCCTGCGCAGCGGCTCACATTCCGGAGTCTTCGTCCTTTGCGACGCTCTGGAAGTGGTATGTTACCATTGGTTTTTTCTCGGGCGTTTTCGGACTGTTCACGATGTATCTGCCTCCCCTTTTTCCAACTCTTCAACGAACCACCGGTGCGGGCTTTTGCTACAACATCGGGCGCATCGCGGCGGCTGCGGGAACCGTGTATTTCGGTTTGTTTTCAAGCGTAGGCGATTTCCGGGGAACGCTCCTGGCAGTTTCGGTGATTTTTATTCCGGGCATGATTGCGGTGATGTTCATGCCTGAGCCTGTCGAATAAACGGCGGCGACCTGAGAGCCGCCCCATCAAAGGGATGCCACCCACCGCACAAACCGATGATCCGAACAAGGCATTCGAACGGCTGAAAGAGCTGCTCGGTTCCGCGCAGCATGACGCTGCGGGCGCACTGGCGGCGGGGCTCTGCGGCCTGCCAAATCTTGAAGCCGCCCAATGCTGCATGATTGCGGATGCGCTTGCGTCCGCAGGACGCAGCGAGGAGGCGACTGCTTTTTTAACAAAAGCAACTTCGGACCACCTTGATCACCCCGGATTGCATCACGCGCTGGGCTCTTGTTTGCAAACCCAGGGAAGGCTCCCTGATGCACTCAAACATTACCGGCACGCCATCGCACTTTGCCCGCATTTGGAGCCAAGCCTGTGCCAGGCGGGATCGGTGCTTCGCAAGCTCGGACGCACCGAGGAAGCCCTCGAATACCTTGGAGCCGCCGTACGATTCAACCCCGATTCGGCGGTCGCTTTCTACAACCTTGGAAATGCGCTGGCTTTCTCCAACAACCTCAAAGCCGCGATCACTGCATACAAACGGGCGCTGGCTCTGAAGCCCGACTGGGAGGAGGTTTTGAACAACCTTTCCGCGACACTTGCCGCTTCCAAACAATACGGCGAGGCCATGCCACTGCTGCTTCAATTGCTCCGAAACCATCCCGAGGATACCCAGTATCATTTGCGCGCGGCACAGTGCTTGCTCGAAATCGAAGCGCGGAAAAAATCGGGGGCTCCCGTCAACGAACCCCTCGCGGATGCTCCAGGCGAAACCGCGAGCGAAGCTCGTTGCGGAAAGCCGCAGCCGAATGTGACTCCGGAACAAAATCCGTTTCAGTCCATCGGGGGGAGTATTCTCGAGGCATCGCGTGTGGAGGATCCAGCGGAGTTGATTCGCGCATTGTTGGAGCGGCTCCAGTGCGAACCTGATCCCCGCGGTACGGTGTTGAAGGCCCTGCGTGAGAGCGATCCGGAAGCGGGCTGGGCGGGACGATTGATCGCTGCAAATGTTCTCCACCAACTGGGCCACGCGGAAGATGCCGTGGAACAGGTTCGAAGTGCGGAGACACTTTGCCCGCGGGGCTGTAAAGATCTGGTGCGGATGGCGCGTGCTTACAAGCAACTTGATCAATCCGCAGACGCCCTGCGGATTTTGAAACAAACGAGCGACGATGGCGAGGGCAGCGCGGAGGCTTTGGAGCTTCTTTCCGGACTACAGCTGGAGTCGGGCGCTGTCATCGAAGCCGAGCGAAGCGTCCGCCGCGCCATTGCGCTGCGGCCATCCAGATGGGAGCTCCACCTCCAGCTGGGCTTTCTGCTCTACAGCCGTGGTCTTTTTGACGAGGCCCTGAAGCTCGCCGAACCAGCCTCAAGAATTTCCGAGGACCCAGCGCTGCAGATCAACCTTTCGACGTACTACCTCAAATGCGGTCGCTTCATGGACGCGCTCAGGACGATTGAAGCCTGCCTGAATCGCCACCCGACGCTCGCGGCCGGTTACATGAACCTGGGGATCATCCTCTCGAGACTGGGCCTTGCCGAACAAAGCTCGCGCGCCTTTCAAAAGGCCTGCGAACTCAGTCCCGAATCGCATCTCATCGCCTCCAACTACATCCATGGACTCAACTACCTGCCGAACATCTCGTCAGCCGAAATTTTCGAACAGCAGCGTGGCTTCGCACAAAAATTCGAATCCCCGCTCCTCGCCGCGCACAAACCGCATTCCAACCGCCGCGATCCACACCGCCGGCTGAAGATCGGCTACGTTTCAGGAGATTTCAGGGATCACTCGGTTGCGTATTTTCTCGAGCCGATTTTGAGGTTCCACAATGCCTCCCAGTTCGAAGTTTGGGCAATCGCATCAGCCCAGTGGAATGACAGCGTCACCGAGCGCATCCGCCAAGCCAGCCACGGTTGGATCGACGCCAGCAACCTCTCCGATCACGAACTGGCCTTGGAGCTCCAACGCCATGAGTTCGATATCCTCGTGGACTTGTCTTGCCACACCGAAGGCAACCGGTTGATGACCTTCGCCCGCAAACCCGCCCCGATCCAAATCACGATGATCGGCATGCAGCAGTCCACCGGACTGTCCTCCATCGACTACCGCATTTCCGACGGGTTCATGGATCCGCCGGGACTCACCGAACATCTGCATTCCGAAAAGCTGCTCCGACTCGACTGCGCCTTTGCTTTCGAGGTGCCGCCCGATGCGCCGCCGGTGGGAAGGTTGCCCGCAGCGGAAGGCGCAGGCTTCACATTCGGATCATTCAACAACGTGGCAAAAATCCACCCGGCGGTGGCGGAATCCTGGGCGCAGATCCTGAAATCTGTTCCGGGCTCGAGGCTGACAGCCGTGGCGCCCGAAGGCAATGCCCTTGAAACCATGCTATTGCAGGCGGGAGTTGCCTCCTCGAGCTTCACCATTCTCCCGCTTCAAAAGGGCGAGCATTACTGGAATCTACTTCGCCGCGTCGACATCGCCCTCGACTCTTTTCCCTGCACCGGGCTGACCGTGTCCGCCATCGCGGCGTGGATGGGTATCCCCACGGTGACTCTCGCCGGAGACTCACCCACTGCAAGAGCCGGAGCCGCTCTCGCCCATGCCCTTGGACTGGATTCCTGGATCGCCTCAAACCGCGATCAATACGTTGAAATTGCCGCGGCCCACGCCCGCGACCTGTCCGCGCTCGACTCCCTGCGGTCGTCCATGCGTGAGAGAATGCAGCGCAAACTCACCGACGGACAAGCTTTCACCCGATCTTACGAGGAGGCGCTCCGAGGGGTCTGGGCAAGGTGGTGTGAGGCTCCGTAAGCGCGCGAGGGGGACGCAGTCCGGGGCGGGGGCGGAACACCGGCGCGGCATCCTTATTTAGAACAATTCTTGATAAGAGCTCCCGGCGGGTGTAGCTTGCAAACACACACGACCGCCATGATTCCTCCAGCAGAACTAACTTCTCCGGAAATAC
>JBILLC010000307.1:0-3785 GCA_044376275.1 Chthoniobacteraceae bacterium
ATACGGAAGAGGGTGGAAGCCTCACCATCCTTGCAACCGCTCTGGTTGAAACTCACAGCAAAATGGATGATCTCATTTTCGAGGAGTTTAAGGGAACGGGCAATATGGAACTCAGACTGGACCGGACGCTGTCAGAGAAACGGGTGTTTCCAGCCATCAATTTACCCCAATCAGGCACGCGTCGCGACGAGTTACTCTACCATCCGAAAGAGTTTGAGCGCATCAGCGCGTTGCGTCGCCAGTTAGCCGGGCTCCCGGCGATGGAGGCCACCGAAGTGCTCAATCAGGCGCTTCGCAACACAACTTCAAACGCAGAATTGCTCCTCAAAGGAATGCGGGCATGAAACAGCCCCCACCTAGGGATTTAGCTGCACAGCAAAAGTCAAACGTGGCGAATCGAAAATCTGCGAACCTCAGCCCCCTCCCTGCTCAAACGGCTCCCACGAACCCGGCTACGAAAACTTCATTATGGCTGAGTCGGTTGATTGAAATGTTAGTTCCACGGTTTCTAAAGAATGGTGCTGTTGCTGATTGTAAAACGCCCAGTGGAACAAATACCGAAATCGCGGCCGAGCCCGGCAAACGCAAACGTAAGCCGCAGCGTGAAGCACCCGATCGGCGTTTCCGCATGAAAAGCTCACATCGGGTGGATTCACCGGTCGCTCCTCAAACCGAGCGAGAAACAGTTCAGGACTCGCAACTGGTGATGAGCTGTCCAATGGTTTCAGCAACGGACGAGCTAGAATCTGCGGTCAAAGTCTTTCAGAGCCACGAACGGATCGCTTTGGACACCGAGGCGGATAGTTTGCACTGCTACTTCGACAAGCTTTGCCTCATTCAAATCAGTATTCCCGGAAACAACTTCCTCATCGACCCACTATCGGGGCTTTCGCTCGCGCCCCTGTTCGATTCGCTGGAGGGCAAGACAGTCGTGATCCATAGCGCAGACTACGACTTGCGGCTTCTGCGTCGCTGCGGCTACGCAGGTCCCTCAAAGCTGTTTGACACAATGATCGCAGCCAGGCTTTGCGGTTCGATAGAGTTCGGATTGGCCTCTCTTTTACACCAGCACTTTGGAGTCACTTTGGCCAAGGCATCACAAAAAGCGAATTGGGCGCTTCGGCCGCTCTCGCAAACCATGCTCGAATACGCGATTAACGACACCCTGAACCTTCTCAAACTGGCGGAAATACAGGAAGCCCGCCTTAAAGAACTGGGTCGCTGGGACTGGTTTGAGCAAATGTGCGATCGCGCCGTTCGCTCGTCCGCGGTTCAGCGCGAGCGCGATCCCGATTCCCTTTGGAGGCTTGCCGGCTACGCCGAACTCTCCGCCCGCGCAACAGCGGTCCTCAGAGCACTCTGGCACTGGCGCGACCAAGAAGCTCAATCCGTGGATAAACCTGCATTCCACATTCTCAACAATGACCTTCTTTTAAAGTTTGCCGCCGACTTCGATGCAAATCACCCCGTGGATCCGCGTCACTTGAGAGGATCTCGCCGCACTCGCTTTTTTGATGCGGCCTCGTCCGCGCTTCAATTAGCGGAAAGCGAGTGGCCGAAAATCATCCGCAAGCCAAGGCTGCGGACCACGCAAGAGCAGGAGGCTAAATTCCGCGAACTCCGCAAAATTCGTGACTCCGTGGCCGCCGAGCTTCAATTGGACGCGACTTTGATCGCACCGAAAGCCACTCTCGAACAGTTGTCGAGAAATGAGACCGAGGCTCTCGAAGCCCTTCTCCCATGGCAACGCGAATGCCTGAAGATAAGCTGATCGAAAGCGCTCCTTCATCTCCAAAGAAAATCTCGGGAAACGGCAACCGCAGAGGATTCACAAGCGACGACCCGCAACAACTGGAAAAGAAAACTGAACTCGCGTTCTGCTCGGATTTAATCCTTCCAAGTGCTCGAGATTTTCGACTTCCAACGATCCCGTTTTTTCACGCAAACCAACAACACCCGTGCATCGGTTTTGTCGTCGGTCCACCAAGTGTTTGCTCTCCGCGGAAAAACGATTTTTGAAACCTGCTCGAACCCGACATCGTGCAGCAAACTGACGAGCGAATCCTCCGTCAACCAAACCGAGAGGTCATTCACCAAGGAGGCGGTTGTGGATAAATCTTTGGTCAACTGAGGCGTGTTGGGATTGAACTCAACGAAGTGTCGCCCCTGATACGTTTTGCCCTTGTGCTTGAACTCTTTCATCTCGGTGAGTTCAGGCTTCCAATCGCCCACCTTCGGGGTCACGGGCAAAGAAACGTGCGTGTCCAAAACCATGAATCCGTTGCAAAGTCCCGCCATGTTCTCGAGGAAAGTGAATGGATCATCCAGATGGTACAACAATCCCAGCACCAGCGCCGCGTCGAACCCTCCGTACTTCTTTTTGGTGACCTTCATAGCGTCATCCTGCACAAAATTTAGATTCCGAATCTTGAGCGCAGACTTCATGAATTCGCATTTCTTGAGGTTCTTCGCCTTTCCCTCAACCCCGAGCACGGATGCTCCCTGCAACGCGCATTCGGCGGAGAAATACCCCTCTAGGCAACCGATATCGACCACACGCTTCTTCTTAAAGTCACCCTGCAGCTGATGACTCACAATCTTCATAATCTCCTTATGCGAAGGATAATAGTCCTCCACGTAGGCAGTGTAGACCTTATGGGGGAGCCGGATGTTGTGATTCCACGGACCCAGTGCGTCGCGCATTTCGATGAGCTTTTTGCGAGTCCATGTCACATTTCTGAAAGAAAGCTTCGTGATGTTATCCAGATAGGCCTGCTCGTCCTGCTGCTGCTTGGTAAGGTTCTTTTTCATCGTTTGGGGTGGAATAATAGATATCGATGGAGAAACGATCGAACGCTGCCGTTCGCGGGGTCGCCGGGTTTTTATCAACCCGCGCCCCGTAACTGTCACTAACTGAAGAGCCTTTAAACTGCAACCCGCCATTTGGCGACCGCGAAAACCTACCACCCGAGCCCGAAACCCCTTTTAGCAGCCACTCAGACCATGAGCACCGCCGCCCCTACCCAACAAAAATCATCCCGTCTGGCATGGATGGATATCGCCAAGGGACTCGGAATTTTGGGCGTAGTTTACTATCACCTCTTTGCGACATACATCGACAAGGACTACCCCAAGATGCCGTGGGTAAAATCCGGTCACTTCCTCTCAGACTTAGTTGGCCCTGCTGGCATCAATTCCGCCACGGACGCGCTCAGGGTTTTCTGCAGAATGCTGTGGGCAAGCGCGCCCGACATTGGATCGGATGCCGTGGGCGTATTCATTCTGCTCGGGGGCTGGGCACTTGCAGCCGCCACTTTCAAAAAAGCGCAGCACTCACCCATCCCTTGGATCAACTGGTACCGGCAGCGTTTCGAACGCCTATACCCCGTGTATTGGTGCGCACATTTGGTGCTGCTCGTGACACCCTTCACGTGGCTCGAACCAATTGACTCGCGATTTCTTTTGAGTCTCACAGGCCTGAGGTTCCTTGATATCGATCGTACTTTTTTCTACGCAAACTCGGCGTGGTGGTATTTTTCAATGCTCATTCAGTTTTACGCCATTTTTCCTCTCCTCTTCACCGCCTACAGACGACTCGGACAATGGGCGTTTCTTGTAGTCACGATTGCAACCGGTTTTCTGCTGCGGTATTTGCTAACTGTTAGATGGCAGGTGAATGGAAACTGGATTCTGGGTGGGAACTGTCTTTCCAGGCTGCCCGAGTTCGCCCTTGGTATGACGCTTGGCATCGCTCACCTCAATCACGCCGACCGGATTGAACAGTG
>JBILLC010000308.1:0-3775 GCA_044376275.1 Chthoniobacteraceae bacterium
GCCGCAGTACCGGTCGATCGGGGCAAATATCGTGTTTTTCCAAAGGCTTTTTTAAAACTCTCGACGTAGGGAGGGTATGGGAAGGTTACACAGGTTGGTGGGTTCGATTCGACCCGGGTTGCGGGATAGGCTCCGGCAGGTGGAACTTCCTGAAATACGGAAATGGGGGAGGGGATTCTTTGCATCGCGGTTTTCGCGGGATGACCGGGCATCTGGCGTGGAGGGCGGTTCATCTGGTTGGGATTGGTTTGAAGCGGACATGCACGAGGTGTTTTCCCGCCTCCACTCCGATCCTGTGCGAGGCTTGAGCGAGCAAGCCGCCGAGCAGGCGCGCCAAATCCACGGTTTGAACCAGCTCAGCTTGAGCCGCGGCGCGCACTGGCTTGTCCGTTTCATCTCGCAGTTCAAAAGCCCGCTCATGTTGCTGCTTTTGCTTACAAGTGTGGTGAGCCTTGCGTTCAGCGGGTGGGTGGATGCCTTGGTGATATTCGCCGTTGTGTTTTTGAACGGCGTCGTAGGTTTTTTGCAGGAGCATCGCGCGGGCAGGGCCATCGACAAGCTCGGTGACATGGTGCAAACTTACGCAGTGGTCCTCCGCGAAGGCCTGCGGCGCAGGCTGCCAGCCGAGCAGATCGTTCCGGGCGATGTGGTGCTGCTCGAGGCGGGAGACAGGGTGCCTGCGGATATTCGGCTCTTTGATTCACAGCGGATTTTTGTGGATCAATCGGCCTTGACCGGTGAGAGCGCCCCGGTTTCAAAGAATCATCAGCACGCGGATGGCGTCACATTTGATTCCCGCGACGCAAGCGAATCCCAAGTCCCCGGCGCCGTTCGTGCCACGAGCGCAGCTTGCCACGATTCGAAGCATGTGGTTTTTGCCGGGACACTCATGACATCAGGTCGCGGCAAAGGGGTGGTGGTGCGCACTGGTGATCAAACCGAGATTGGCCGCATCGCGAACCTGATGTCCTCGTGCGCTGAGCGAGCCACGCCAATGATCCGTAAAATCGAGCAGGCCAGCCGGGTTGCGTTGTGGGTGATACTGGCCATGGCGCTGTTCTGTTTTGTTGTCGGCGTGATTCGGGGCTTGCCGGCGAATGAAATGTTCACGGCCGCCGTGGCTCTGGCCGTGGGGGCGATTCCGGAGGGGTTGCCCGCCGCGCTCACGATTGTACTCGCGATCGGGGTTTCTCGGATGGCGTCGAGGCGTGTGATTGTTCGCAACCTGCCGGCGGTGGAGGCTTTGGGGAGCACCACGGTAATTTGCTCCGACAAGACCGGTACTTTTACCGAAAATCAAATGACGGTGCGTCAGGTGTATTCCGGCGGCAGTGTCTTCGGGGTGACGGGCACGGGGTACGATCCTGCAGGGCGCATTTATGCCGATGGCGCGCCCTTGGGTGCGGTGCGCGGGGCGCTGAGGGAATGCCTGCTGGCCGGCGCCCTTTGCAACGACGCTTTTCTGGTGCGCGATGGCGGGCGCTGGGGGGCGCTCGGGGATCCGACGGAGGTTGCGTTGATTGTTTCGGCTGAAAAAGCAGGACTGGTGCATGCGCAGCTTCAGGAGTGGCATCCGCGGCTGGATGTCATTCCTTTTGAGTCGGCTCACCAGTACATGGCGACACTGCACGGCGGGGACGGGATGCGGATGGTTTACAAGAAGGGCGCTGTGGAGAGGATCGTTGCCCGTTGCGTGAACGAGCTGGACTCAAGCGGGGCGCTTGTTGCGTTGCGTGCTCAGCAGATTCACGAGGTGGCGGAGCGCATGGCGGCCGAGGGGCTGAGGGTGATTGCGCTCGCGAGGCTGGAGGTGGCGGAGCATTGCGGAAAGGTGGATCATTCAGCGGTGGCTTCAGGGCTGACCTTTCTTGGGCTGCAAGCGATGGCGGATCCGCCTCGAAAGGAAGTGGCGATGGCGGTGCGGCGCTGCCGTGTTGCGGGAATCGCGGTGAAGATGATCACTGGCGACCACGTGCTCACGGCCGTATCGATTGCTAAGCGCGTGGGATTGTGCAGGGGCCGCCAGCCACGGGTGGTGAGCGGAAGGGAGATGGATGATATGGCCGCTGAACAACTCTGCGATGCGGTGCGGGAGGCGGATATTTTCGCGCGGGTTTCGCCCGCTCAGAAATACATGATTGTTGGAGCGCTGCAGCGCAGTGGTGAAGTGGTTGCAATGACTGGTGACGGGGTCAACGACGCCCCGGCATTGAGGCGCGCCGATATCGGGATTGCCATGGGGGTGAGTGGCACTGATGTTGCCAAGTGTGCGGCGGACATGGTGCTGACCGACGACAATTTTGCCTCCATTGAGGTGGCGGTGGAGGAGGGGCGGCATATTTTTGATAATCTCACCAAGTTTCTGGTGTGGACCGTCCCAACCAACGCGGGCGAGGCGCTGGTTATTTTTTGCGCTGTGGTATTCGGGGTGGCGCTGCCGGCGCTGCCCGTTCAGATGCTTTGGGTGAACCTGGCTACGACCATGCTTCTTGGGCTGACTTTGGTTTGGGAGCCGAGGGAGTGTGACTTGATGAGGCGGCCGCCAAGAGCCCCGTCGATGGGCCTCATGGGAAAAATGCTGTTGATCAAAAGTGCGGTGGTCACGCTTTTGGTGCTTGGCTGCGCGTTCGGGTTGTTTTTGTGGGAGGTTGGGAACGGTTCGACCCTGTCGGTGGCACGGACGGTGGCGGTGAATGCGATCGTGGTTTTTGAGATATTCTATCTTTTTAGCTGCCGCTCGCTCGGCGTTCCGGCGTGGAGCACTGGTTTTGGAAAGAATCCAAAACTTCTTTTGGGCGTGTTGCTGATGGGAGCAGCACAAGCGCTGTTCACATATCATCCATGGATGAATCGCGTGTTTCAGTCTTCGCCGATGGATTGGATGGCGTGGGGGCGGGTGTCGGCGGTGGTGGCTTTCGCTTTCCTCGTTGTGGAGATTCAGAAGGCCTGCTCGAGAGGGGGTGCGGAGCCGGAGGGCGAGGCGAGAGAGATGAGATGAAATGAGATGAGATGAGATGAGATGAGATGAGATGAGATGAGATGAGATGAGATGATGGGAGGTGATTTTGCTTTGGCTCGCGGGTTCCAGCCGTTTCACTGAGCCTTGATTTTAAGCGACCGGGGATTTTTGCGTGGCCAGCTTTTAAAAAGGGGGGCGGACCATACTTTTGGGGTTGCATCCGGCGACTTACAAGGGCAAGTCGGGCGGCTAGATTATGAGCGAAGACATCCAATCCAAGATGGGCGCCCTCGTGGAGGCGCTTCCATACATTCAAAAGTATCGGGGCCAGACTTTCGTCATTAAATACGGGGGAAGTGCGATGGAGGATGACGCCGTGGTTGCGGGCATGCTGCAGGATGTCGTGTTTTTGGAGGCAGTCGGGATCAATCCTGTGCTCATCCATGGGGGCGGTAAGGCCATTACCCAGCGGATGTCCGAGGCTGGGGTGCAGGCGCGTTTTTGCAATGGATTGCGGGTGACGGATGCCGCGTCGATTCGGATCGTGGAGGAGACGCTCGACGGGGTGATAAATCCGTCGATTGTGCGGCATCTGATTGGCGCGGGAGGGCGGGCCGTGGGCATTCCCGGCAAGCGGGTGCTGCTGGGGCGGCGGTTGCCGCTGCAGAGGGAGGGGGATCAGGAGGTGGATCTGGGGTTTGTGGGGGAGGTGGTCGAGGTGAATCTTGACGAGGTTGAGCGCGTGATCACGTCTGAGGCGGTGCCGGTGATCTCACCGCTTGCCCGCGATGCTGAAGGCGGCGCTTTGAACATTAA
>JBILLC010000309.1:0-3774 GCA_044376275.1 Chthoniobacteraceae bacterium
GGATCCCACGCTCCATTCAAATTCCCCCCCATGCTCCCCAACACGAGTTGATACATGCCGATGCAAGCCGATCCAGGCAAATAAACGCCAACACACTCTGCAAGACGAACATCCCAACAACTACCCTGATTAAATGCCGCCCGCCCCTCTGCCGGTGAACGAAGTCGCACGCCTCCGCGCTCTCTTAGAGTACGATATTCTAGACTCCCCCGCCGAAGCCTCGTTTGACCGCATCACGAGGATGGTGGGGGAGATTCTTGCCCTCCCGATTGTGCTCGTTTCCTTTGTGGATAAAAACAGGCAATGGTTCAAATCGCGTTATGGATTTGAAGGGCGGGAATCCTCTCGAGACAGTGCTTTTTGCGCACACACTATTCTGGGTGACGACCCGTTGATCGTTGAGGACGCCCAGTCCGACCCGCGCTTTAGCGACAGTCCCCTCGTAGTGGGAAGCCCGTACATCCGCTTCTACGCTGGAGTACCATTGAAATCTGCCAGCGGCTACAATCTGGGAACACTGTGCGCGATCAGCCCAAAACCAAGGGAACTGACGGCGCGAGAAGTTGGACTCATGGTGCGTTTTGCAGAGATTCTGGGCGACGATCTGGCGCTGCGTTTGGCTTTGAAGCATTTAAGGGAGAATCACACGCGGCTTTTACATTCAGAAAAAATGGCTGGTCTTGGGCGGTTTGCCGCACGTCTCGCCCACGAGATCAACACCCCTGTGCATTTTCTCGCCGGGACGATGGATTTTTTTCGCGAGAGTTTTGCGAGTCTCAACACGCTCCTCAATGCATACGAAACGCGTCGCTCGGCGGCACGCTGTTTGCCACCTGAGACGGTCAACCTAGAGGATGAGCAAGATCTGGACTCCCTCATCGCACAACACGAGATGGATTACCTGCTGGAAGAGGTGCCAATCGCACTCGATCACGCCAGTGACGGAATCGCGCGCATCACAGACCTTGTTAGCTCGATGAAAATGCTCGCGCACCCAGCGTCCTGCCCGCACCTCCCAGCGGATCTCAATGAAGCCATTCGGACGACCGCTGTAATTTCGGGCTCGGCTTGGAGGCATCTTTGCACGTTGGATCTGCATCTGGATCCGGACCTCCCAACTCTTTCCTGTAACATCGCAGAGATTAACCAAGTTCTAATGAACATGATCGTGAACTCCTCGCATGCCATAGAGGAACGCATGCAAACTGCGTCACCCGAACCGGGCAAGATCGTGATTGAGACATCCGCCTGTGGAAACGCAGTCTGCGTCGAAATTCGGGACAATGGCGTGGGGATCCCAGCCGAGATGGATTCAAAGATTTATGATCCCGAATTTACGACAAAACCTCCGGGCAAGGGCACCGGCCTAGGCCTCGCGATTGTAAAAGACATCATTGAAAACAAACACAATGGCTCCATCGAATTTCAATCCGAGATTGGCCGCGGAACCACGTTTTTCATCAGACTCCCGATAAAAGAGAACGAGACCGACTTCGGCGTGCATTGCTTTGGATCACTTTTTAATGGCGAAGACCGCTCCTGTAGTGAATAAGCGACATTTGTATCAAACAGCGGCAAAGCTTCTACGCGGTCTGGTTGAATTGTCTACTTGGGTGGATTAGAGCATTCCGCTCGATGGCATGGAAATCAAAGTCGGCATCGGGCGGCTGTTCACATTCACGCAAGCCCGATGGGACGCCATCATCACTTCCCAGGAAAGTTCCAGACCCAATCGCCGAGATAAACCTCTTTTGAGGGATCAGCAGTCTCGCCTTTGTCTCCGTTCGACCCTCGCTCACCAGGGTTGTCCTCGGAGTCAAAGCCAACGGACCAAAGCGCGTATTTTGCATCCAAGGTTTTCCGGTAATGCATCGGCTTGCCGCTAACCACATCCGGAGGAGGCAAACCTTCATCTGCCATTCTGATTGAATCCAAAGAATCCCAATAGCCGCCGGTCGCGATACGGTGCGTTTCCAACGCGCAAGCAATGCGTGCGTGATCCATGATCGTTTTTACATAAACAGCCTCGCGGAGGACTCTTGTGATGGCTCGCATGAGCACTCTCCGTGACCAATCTCAGGCCCGTCGAATCAGCCCCCCCGCTCGTAGCATACGAGAAGCTTTATAGTGTATAAGTCGGGGATAACGGCAGTGTGGTGCGAGGCGGAGGAGGCTGGAGTCGGTCGATTGCTATCTGTGCGTTTGATATAAGAAACATTGTTTGGAATTGAAAACGCAAGGCTAGTGGGATCCACTTTGTTTGCTGAATCAACCAACAATTCAAATGGCAAACCTTATCCATTCCACTGTACTTGTCACTGGCGGTTCGGGTGGCTTTGGCGCTGGCGCCGCACAGCGCGCCATTCCTACCAGGGATCCACTCGCCGTTTGCTTCAGCACGGACGGCCTGACGAAACTTACGGACCAAGTCCACTACGACACAGCAGGTCAGCAAGAACTTGGACTCCGGTTTGCCGAGGCTTTGCGACCCTTGCTCGCAAGAGACCCACGATCACAACGCCCATGATAGAACAGACTCTCACTGTTGCCTCCGATCTTTTAAAATCAGCCGGGCAGGCTGTTTTCATTCGGTCCGCTCTCACCGCCGTCGTGCTTTTTCCATCATTCCTTAGCGCTTCTGAGGTTATCGAGACGGATCTTCTCATTGTCGGCGGCAATGAATCGGCATGCGCCGCGGCGGTACAGGCTGCGCGACTTGGGGTGAAAAAAATCGTGCTCGTCAGTGATATCAATTGGCTTGGCGGACAGTTCAGCGCTGAGGGTGTGGGTTGCCCGGATGAATGGACGGTCGTAAACGGCACGAAGACAAACTTCCCTCGAAGTGGACTTTTTCTCGAAGTGCTGCGTCGCATCCGGGCGCATAATTCGCTCACGTATGGCATGGCGAGTCCGGGAAACGCGTTCTGCGGCACGGAGACCATCGAGCCTGAGGCGGCGGCGAAGATTTTCGAGGAGTTGGTGAAGCCGTATGTCGATGGCGGGGCCTTGCACATCGTGCGTGGGTGGCAGCCGACCAAAGTCATGGTTAAAGAGGGCCGTGTCACCGGTGCGGAGTTTGAACCCACGAAAGGTGGAGTGGAGCGCATGCAAATCAATGCTCGCCTGACGATGGATTCGAGTGACTGGGGTGATGTGATTCGCCTCAGTGGTGCGAAGCATGGCGCGGGACCGGATTTGAAGGCACGCTTTGTCGAGGCAAGTGCTCCAGATGCTTTTGATGACGCGGGGCTGCAGGAGATGAATCCCATGTCATGGTGCCTGGTCCTGCGAGAGACAGGCGGAAAAGATGCGACGATCGCGAAGCCAGAGACTTATGATCCGCTCTCCTTCGCGGGTCTCGACAAGCTCGCGCCCTGGGTGGACAGCGATATGAGCGGAGGCATTTACTCGCCTAGCGGCAACAGCCCTTACACGCACCGCCGTCTGGTGGATCGCTGGCACAATGGCTTCAAGCCGGGCACCGAGGCCACCTTTCTGAACTACCCAACCCAGGACTATCCGCTCTGCCAGCTCCCGCAGCGCGTCGTGGACGCGCTGGAGAAGACCGAGCCAGGCGCATCGAAGAAAAACATCGTTGAACTCACACCTACGCAACGCCGCATCATCTTCGACGACGTGAAGCAGCATGCACTTGGCATGTTGTATCATCTACAGACAGCGGTGCATGATCGAGTAGGCGACTTTCCGCAGTCCTTCCGCTACATGCAGCTCACGGACGAGTTTGGCACTGAGGATCGTTTGCCTCCGAAACCG
>JBILLC010000310.1:0-3773 GCA_044376275.1 Chthoniobacteraceae bacterium
CATCCAACTTTACAACATCACCGATCTGCAACCGACGCTGACCACCAATCCCGTGGACAACCTCCTCATTGACAGAGATACAACATTGCCCTGGGAAACCACGATACCCGAGAAAAGCGCTTTTGCAGTTCTCGTCAGCCATAAAGTCGGCAGCGGCATCATCAAGTTCCTTAGTTGAAACACCGGGCTTCACCTGGGCTGAAACTTTATCCAAAACGACCCGCGCTGCGCGTCCTGCGGCACGCATCATTTCAATTTCTTGGTCTGTCTTGATCGGGATCACTTGCGAAACGCTGAAAGAATTAACGCATTAAAATTAACTGCGTCTTGCTATAAAAAGAACCACACCCAACAGCAGGGTCAGCGCCAAGATCAGATAAACACCGAGAATAGTCTTTTGCTGAACTGCCTCTCCCCGGCCTTCGGGAGTCCGCTCAGAACGACCGCGAATTCGCCCCTTCTTGAGAAAGCCATCATAGTTACGCTGGATCAAATGGGTTTCCACCTGCCGCATCGTGTCGAGCACCACACCCACAACAATTAACAAACTTGTGCCGCCAAAGAACTGAGCAGTCACATCCGGAACATGCAACTGCTTGGTGAGCATCTGAGGCAATATTGCAATGACCAGAAGGAACACGGCACCTGCAAACGTCAGGCGCGTCATGACAGTGTCCAAAAACTTGGCAGTGTCCAAACCTGGCCGCACACCGGGAACGTAGCCGCCGTACTTCTTTAAATCATCGGCGATCTGCTGGGGCTGAAACTGGGTCGCAACCCAGAAGTAACTGAAGAAAAAAATCAATCCCGCATAGAGAGCGTAATGCCAGAAGCCTTGAGACAATAAATTGGCAAACTTCTGAACGGCTGTGGACTCACGAAAAGCCATCAGGGCGATCGTCGAAGGAAACACCAACAATGCCTGAGCAAAAATAATCGGCATCACACCGGCGTAATTCACCTTCAGCGGCATGTATTGAGTCTGACCACCATAAACCTTCCGGCCGACAACCCTCTTAGCGTACTGCACGCTGATCCGGCGCTGCCCCTGAGTAAGGCAGATCACGCCCGCAATGACGGCGAACAAGAATACAACCAAAATAACGAGAATCATCGGGCTCAGTTGCCCTGCCCCTTTGTCAGAGGAAACGAAAGTTTTCCACGCCTGAATTAAACCTGCAGGAAAGCGTGACAAAATCCCGACACTAATGATCAAGGACATTCCATTCCCGATTCCACGATCTGTGATTTGATCACCCAACCACATCAGGAACATCGTCCCTGCAGTCAACGTGATAACGACAATCAAACGGAAAACAAAGCCCGGTGCAGACACGAGAGGCATTCCTAACTCCGCAATCGTACGATCGATCCCGTTCAAGATTGGACTCTGCCCCGGGTTCTCGAAAGAGAGAGCAAGCAGGTAACCCTGAAACAGGCACAGGCCGATCGTGGCATAGCGGGTCAACTGGGAAATTTTCTGCCGTCCCCCCTCTTCACGAGCAAGCTTGCCTAATGTAGGCACAACGGCAGTGAGAAGCTGCATCATAATTGATGCACTGATGTAGGGCATTACCCCAAGAGAAAACACCGCGCAATTCTCAAGGGAGCCACCGCTGAAGATATTGAAGAGTGCTGCCACACTCCCGCCAGCCTGAGAGTTGAGCTGGGTATCAAACCAATGTTGGAGCACCGATGCATTCACCCCGGGACATGTAATGAACGCTCCAATCCTAACTACAACCAGCAAAGCAAATGAAAAAAGAATCCGCGAGCGCAGCTCCGGAATACGGAAGATGTTGGTGAATGCTGAAATCATTTGGACTGGGGAAAAAAGAGGGGTGACCTAGGCCACCCCTTTAGAACCAAACCTTTGAGTCGTAATCAGGCTACAGTTCCACCGGCGGCCTCTATCTTAGCTTTTGCCCCCGCGCTGTATGCAAGCCCCTTGAAATTCAGGGCCTTTTTCAGATTACCCATGCTTAAGACCTTTACGATTCCCTTACGGTTGGGGACAAGCCCGTGCGCAACCAGAGAAGCAGCGTCTACCGTGGCACCTTGGTCAAACAAATCGGAAATCTTCCCAACGTTCACAGGCAAAAAGCCAGCCCTGAAACGCTCATTACTAAAGCCGCGTTTTGGGATTTTGCGCGCCAAGGGCATCTGGCCGCCCTCGAAACCGAGGCGGATGGAGCCACCTGAACGAGCTTTCTGACCCTTGTGACCTTTACCGCAGGTCTTGCCATGACCGCTGCTTTCGCCGCAGCCAAGACGCTTTACTCGATGCTTTGAGCCCGGGCGGGGCTTGAGGTTAGTGAGATTCATGATCTAAATCCTGTTAAACTACCGCGGCTACAGCTTTTGGTTTGATCTGAAAGCCGCGATCACGCAGGCGCTCCTCGCGAGAACGTAACTGCTCGAGCGCGGACAAGGTTGCTTTCACCACATTTGCATGGTTGCTGGAGCCCATTGACTTCGCAAGAACGTCACGGATACCCGCAGCCTCGATGACTGCACGAACACCGCCACCCGCGATCACACCAGTTCCAGCGCTCGCCGGCTTCAACAAAACCTTGCCACCACCGAATTCACCATATGCCTCGTGAGGAATCGTGTTAGCGCTAAGGACAACTTTTACCATCGCCTTCTTTGCAGACTCACCCGCCTTCCGGATTGCCTCGGAAACCTCATTCGCCTTACCGAAGCCACAACCGACGCGGCCAGCCTTGTCACCTGTCACAATCAAGGCACTGAAAGAAAAACGCCGACCACCTTTTACCACCTTTGCGCATCGATTGATGAACACCACTTTTTCAACCAAGTCACTCTGCTCCTTGGGTTTATCTGCGCGCTCACGACGACCGCGACTTGGACGATTTTCAGCCATAAATAATTTCTTAGAAACTTAACCCTGCTTCGCGAGCCGCGTCAGCGAGCGCCTTCACCTTTCCGTGGTAACGAGATCCGCCGCGATCAAACACAACTTTACCCACACTTTTAGCCATGGCACGGGCAGCAACTTCCTTACCCACGCGTGCTGCCGTCGCTATGTTTGCTGCAACCTTGTTGCCCGCAGCAAAAGCTTTTTCGGTGGTAGAAACTCCCGCCAGAGTTACTCCGGCAGTATCATCGATCACCTGAACATAAATGTGACTGCCAGAGAAATGCACCGACAGGCGCGGACGCTCAGAAGTGCCCGAAATCCGCTTGCGCAGTCGAATGTGACGGAGTTTTTGTCTGGAGACGTTTTTTGTAGAAGCCATAAGTCTTTATCAATCTCTACCGACCGTTTACTGAACCGTCTTACCCTCCTTGCGCTGCACATCCTCGCCGGCATAGCGAACACCCTTCCCTTTGTACGGTTCAGGCGGGTAGTACCCCCTGATGTTGGCAGCCACCTGACCCACCAACTGGCGGTCAATTCCTTCCACCTTCACTTTGGTATTCTCAGCCACCGTTACCTTAATTCCGTCCGGAATCGGGAATAAAACAGGATGAGAGAAGCCAAGAGACAAATCCAAGTTCGTTCCTTTGACCGCGGCTTTAAAACCCACACCCTGGATTTCGAGATCCTTCACGAATCCTGCAGAAACACCGGTAACCATGTTCGCCACAAGCGCCCTGCTTAAACCGTGCTTCGCGCGATGATCTCGGCTCTCTGATTCGCGATTAAAAACGACGGTCGAGTTCTCAACCACTGCTGAAATCCCCTTTGGCAAATTCCAAGTCAGAGATCCCTTTGGACCATCGACTGTAACCAAACCATCAGAGGC
>JBILLC010000009.1:0-13650 GCA_044376275.1 Chthoniobacteraceae bacterium
AAAGCGATCAACGAAATTCTCATCGTCAACCCCGCCGCCAGCGCAATCATCCGCGAAGGTGCAACGCAGAAACTGCAGGACGTGATCGTTGGCGGTAAATCCGAAGGCATGCAATTCATGGACGACGCCATCCACGATGCGCTCAAGGAGGGAATCGTAACCGCGGAGGAAGCCTACATGAAGGCCACCGATAAAAACCGCTTCCGCTCCCTGCTGCCTGCGAACGCTGCGGTACACTGATACTGCACAAGAGCAAGACACGGCCACTGCGCCGCGGGTTACCGTTTATTGCACCTACCAGGGCCGCGTCTCTTCGTCTCGAGCCGCGGCTCAATCGCGTCGCGCGGATGTTTCGTGAACGGCCGAGGCGTTGAGAGGCGGCACCTTAACGAATCAGATCCGCTCCAAGCGGATTGGGTACGTCTGGAAAGCATTCCACTGGCAGACAATTAGATCCCCGTTCTCAAGCACGCAAACATCGTGAGCGTGCTCGAAAACATCCTCGAGCCGCAGCAATGGCTTCAGCTTTCCATTCTCGTATTCGGGTGCATTTGCGCCGGGTGCGGCAACCACCTTGTCGCTCTCATCCAAAACGACGACAAACCCAGCAGCCATCGGAAGGAATTTACCAGCTGCATCCTTCGACCAGCACGCGCCGGCATACAGTTCCCTGCCGGCAACCACTGGGCGGCAAACAAAGGCGCCGGGAGTCGGAATGGTCTCGACGTATCGGCCTTCCAATGTGAAGCGCAAAAAGCAATTATCGCCGCGCGAAGTCACCAGCAGTGTCGCTTGATCCACTCCGCGCCGCGTGTCGATGGCGATCCCATGTGCGCTGTTCAGGCGCTGCTGAGCAGGCACGCCATCCTTGCCGCCAAACCGCGAGATGAACTTCCCATTACGGTCGTAGCGCAGCACAAAATTTGAGCCGTACCCGTCGGCAACGTAGATGTCCCCATTTGGGGCGACAGCGACCTCCGTTGGATTGAAGAACATCGAGGGCTCATAAGCTCCGACAGATGCAGGGTGGCTGATCGAAAAAATCTCGCGTCCCCCCAAATCCACTTTAACCACGCGGCCCGTCTGGCGAAAGGCGCCTGCACCCGACTTCCAAAGACCGGAATCCGTGACGAACAGAAACTCCTGCCCGTTTTCATCAACTTTGGTCAACCCGTGTCCACCAGGCCACACGGATCCCCATGACTCAAGAATTGTCCCGTCCGGACGGTACACCAGCATTTGGTTATTCGAGTGATCCCCGATCATGAAAAGCCGACCGTCGCTTACCTGCACCATTTCGTGGCAGTTGAGGATTGGGTGGTTCCTTCCCTGGCCTGGTGCCACCCAATCTTTGTGCACGCGGTATCGATGAGTGCCATGCCCGATGATCAAATCGGCTTTCGCGGGGGCTGCGGTCAAACGTTCTGTCCACAGGCTCAAAGTCGCAGTGGAAAGGCCGGCTAAAAAATGTCGTCTTGTAGTCATAAAAATGGCGGAAGGGGGTAACGGCGTGAACCTAGAGGAAATTGCATGCTCGCTGAAAGCCTGAACTCCGATTCACGCTCATAGCATAAACGCCCGCCAATGGGTTCGAGGAGCACGACTTGTGCCAGAGCTTGATTCTCTGAACTTCTCCAACAAGATGACAACCTTCAGTCCACCTCTCACCCGCCCCACCCTTCATGCGCTGGAAACCCCACCCCACCCGACGCGAGTTCATTAAAGCATCTGCCTTCGCAAGCGGAACGCTGTTTTTCCCAAACCTAATTCTAGGACAGGCCCCGAAAAAAGTTCAGTTCGCGGGAATCGGGGTCGAGGGCAAGGGTAAAATGGACATTGCCAAAGCTGCTGAGGGCGCAGAGATCGTCGCGCTTTGTGACGTGGATCGCACGAAGCTCGAACGAGCAAAACTGCTTTACCCGAACGCGCGCGCTTTCGAAAGTTTCCGCGAAATGTTCGCGGCGATGGGCGATAAGATTGACGGAGTTACCGTATCAACCCCCGACCACGCGCATTATCCGGCGGCAATGGAGGCTCTCAAACATGGAAAACACGTCTGCGTTCAAAAGCCGCTGGTGAACCGGATTTGGGAGGCAAATGAACTGCTCGCTTCGTCCCGAAAGAAAAAGGTTCTCACGAACATGGGCAACCAGGGACATCTTCTGGAGGGTATCCGTTTGCTCAAGGAGTGGCTGAATGCAGGAGTCATTGGCCGGGTGAAGGAGATCGTCGTTTGGACCAACAGGCCGATATGGCCTCAAGGCGCACGTGCCGCTGATGTCATGCAAGCAAGCACAGCGCCGGATACCCTCAACTGGGAGGCATGGCTTGCGCAGTGTCCAAGTACAGAATACGTGCCAGGGCTCCACCCTTTCTCATGGCGATCCCATCGCGAATACGGCGCGGGCGCCATGGGTGACATGGGCTGTCACTTACTCGATGGGCCGTTCTGGGCATGCGACCTCGGGGATCCTCTCTCCGTGGAGGCTTCGGCTGAAGATATCACGAATCTCACCTTTCCTGCTGCCAGCACAATCGAGTGCTACTTCAAGAGCCCAAGGTTCGGAAACATCAAACTCACCTGGATGGACGGCGGCAGAAAACCCGAGCGACCAAATGATTTAGATCCAAACATGGATTGGGAAAAAATGAAGGGCGGCTGCATCTATCGAGGCGATGAAGGAACCCTCATCTGCCCCGGAGACAATTCATCAAATCCGAGAATTCTAGGTGCGGAAAAACACTCGAAATGGCTCTCGGAAAAAGCGCCTGCACCCTTCATCGAGAGAGCCACAGTCAGCACACCGCAGCTTGAATTGGTTCAGGCCATTGAAAAACACGCGACCTGCGGCGCCAATTTCGAGTATTCAGTTCCCCTGACCCGCCTGTGCCTCATTGGAAACGTTTCCGCCCTGTTGCCCGGCCAAAAGCTGGAGTGGGATTCAGCCGCTCAACGTTTTTCAAATTCGCCGGACGCCAACGCTTTTCTCAAACGGGAACGCGTCAGAACAGGCTGGGATTATTCGGCTTCAAACGTGTGATTTGGAGCGACTGTCCCTGCTAAAAAAGACTCACTGCAAATGAGCAGCCAATATTCTTCTTCATCGCAAAACAGCCTACAACGCCTCGTGTACCTGGACGCACTGCGCGGCTTCGACATGTGTTGGATTCTCGGGCTCCACACCGTGTTCGCGGAGTTTCTGCAAAACGCGTTACCCGACCGCACATGGAAGAACACATTATTAGATCAGTTCACTCACGTGAATTGGTCAGGCTTTCATTTTTACGATTTAATCTTCCCGCTTTTTTTATTCATCTCAGGAATTTCCATCGCGCTGACCCTCCCAAAAAGACTTTCCCGCGATGGCTCGACCGTCACCTACGCGCACCTTTTAAAGCGTGTGCTTTTGCTTTTCTTTCTAGGCGTAATTTTTTCCGGAGGATTCAAAGACGGACTCGACAATGTGCGTTGGCTTGGAGTCCTCCAACGCATCGGCCTTGCCACATTTTTTGCATCTCTCATCAGCATCCGTGCAAATACAGTGGCGTTGTACGTGACAACTTGCGCGCTTCTTCTCGGATACTACGGGCTTTTAGTTGGCGTGCCCGTTCCGGGGGTGGAAACACCGAGCTTTGAGGAGGGCAAAAACCTCGCAAACTATCTGGACAGCATCTGGCTTGCCGGACGCAAACACAACGGCACCCACGACCCCGAAGGCATTCTCAGCACGCTGCCTGCAATAGCCACGGCCCTCACCGGAGTGATTGCGGGCCGCTGGATAGACTCAGGAAGGGATCCCAAGTTGCTCATCAACGGCTTGCTTGCCCTGGCGGTTTTGTGTCTGACGAGCGGCTGGTATCTAGACCCATTTTGCCCGATGATTAAGAAGATCTGGACCCCGACTTTTGTGCTTTTTTCTACCGGATGGAGTCTCGTCATGACCGCGTTCTTTTATTGGGTGATCGAGGTTCGCCGGATTAAAGGGTGGTGTATCCCGTTCACATGGGTTGGGGCGAATCCCATTGTGCTCTACATGGCCGGAGGACTGGGCATTTTTCGAGTCATCACCGAGCGCATCATTGGTAAACCAGATCCCGCGCATGCATGGCACGCCAGTGGAGTGGCGTTTTTACTCATGATTCTGCTGGCCCGCTGGATGTACCGGCGACAAATATTCATTCGTATCTAGGCTGCTTCAGCCTCAGCGGTTCGGTGCTGCTGCACTCAAAAAGCTTAGCTTTCAACGGGCCGTAGCCGGGAGCAATTCAGTTGATTCAACCTCTCAATCCGATTTGATGAGAGCCTCGCAAAAATGGGCGCACAAAGTTTTATCTCAATTCTTCAACTAACCCTCCCGGCATACCTCCTTGGCTCAATTCCCTTCGGGCTGTTGATTGGGAGACTCGGGGGCATTGATATTCGCGAACATGGAAGTCGAAACATTGGAGCAACCAATGTCTGGCGTATCCTCGGCCCAAGATTTGGGTTAGCCACTTTTTTACTCGATGCTGCAAAGGGCTTTTTCGCCGTTGCACTCGCCCAACAAGTCGCTTGGAAGCAGGTTCCGCATCCCGCCCCAGAAGACTTCCTTGCATATGCCGGAGTATTCGCCGCGCTTGCCTGCATCATCGGGCACAGTTTTCCGATTTGGCTTCGATTCAAGGGGGGCAAGGGAGTGGCAACCTCCTTGGGTGTACTCATTGGACTGCTACCCGCCGTTGCCACGGTCATTGTACTGGCAGTATGGGTGATCATCTTCGCCGCATCGCGCTACGTATCGCTCGCCTCTGTGATTGCAGCGCTGACACTCCCCATAACAGTGGGTTGCCTCCTCTACCTGCATCGCCTGGAAGGACACGTTTACTTCGCCTTCTCATGCGCAGCCGCTCTCCTGGTCATTCGCAGGCACCGCGAAAATATTCGCCGCCTCGTGGCTGGCACAGAGAATCGTTTCGGAAATAAATCCCAGTCATAGCCCATGAGTGCATTGCAATTGAAATCAATCGCGGTCATTGGTGCGGGAAGTTGGGGCACGGCGCTCGCACTTTTGCTGAATGACAATGGAGCGAAGGTCGTCGTCTGGGGGCATGACAGTGAGGCCATTTCGCAGGTTCAATCACTCCGTGAAAACCGGGTTTATCTCCCCGGAGTGAAGCTGCCGGATGCCATCCAGTTCACTTCGGAAATCGACTCCGTCCACACAGCGGATTTGCTCGTGCTGGTGACTCCATCGCGAGCGATGCGCGAAATCGCCTCGCGACTTAGCACCGTTGGACTGAGCAAAAGCACGGTTTTGCTCTCCTGTACCAAGGGCGTCGAGCGAGGCAGCGGGCTGCGCATGAGCGAGATTCTCTCAGAGACCTTGCCAGGTCATCCTCTGGCAGTCCTCTCAGGCCCGAGCCATGCCGAGGAGGTTGCGCGAAACGCCCCAACTGCGGTGGTGATCGGGAGCGCAGAACTCGCCCTTGCGAAAGGGCTTCAATCCCTGTTTTTCAGCAAGAACTTCCGCGCCTACACCAGCACGGATGTGACCGGCATCGAGCTTGGAGGCGCGCTCAAAAACATCTTTGCCATCGCCGCCGGTGTGTCTGACGGACTTGGACTCGGCGACAACGCGAAGGCTGCATTGGTGACACGATCCCTTGCGGAGCTGGTGCGACTGGGCTGCGGACTTGGTGGTCACCGCGACACATTTCAAGGACTGAGCGGCGTTGGCGACCTGATGGTGACTTGCTTTTCGAAGCACAGTAGAAACCGAGCAGTTGGCGAGCGCCTCGCGCGCGGAGAGTCTCTGGGTGCAATTTCAGCATCCATGCGAATGGTGGCCGAGGGCGTGCCCACCACCTACAGCGCGTTTGATTGCGCGAGACGACTGAACATCGAGACGCCAATCATCGATCAAATCAAACTTCTGCTCGATGGAACCTTGTCGCCAAGGGACGCCTTGAGTGCTCTGCTCGCCCGCGACCCTCGCTCGGAATAGAGCGGCTCAAGCTTTAAGGCATCAGCCGCCAGATGGCTCGTCGATCCTGACCCCAAGCGCCTTGAAGTCCGTGGGAATCGGGCTCGTAAACTCCATCCATTCCCGGGTCTTCGGCTGATAAAACCCAAGTCGCCAAGCATGCAGCATATGTCTTGGAGCGCCCGCTTTCCGGCCGTAAACAGAGTCGCCAAGCAGTCCGTGCCCCACATGCGCCATGTGAACTCGAATCTGATGCGTGCGACCGGTGTGCAGCCGGCACTGGACGATTCCCACCTCCGTGCCACAGGCATGAATTTGATCCAAAAGTTTCCACTCCGTGCGCGCATGGCGCCCGCGTCCCTCGCTCATCACCGCCATTTTCTGACGATGAACCGGGTGTCTCCCGATCGGGGCATCGACTTCACCAGACGTCTCACGAAAACGCCCTAGGGCAAGGGCGAGATATATTTTCAACACCTCACGCCCGGCAAACTGCTCCGAAAGACCTCGATGCGCCTGATCATTTTTCGCGACCACCAGACAGCCCGAAGTTTCCTTGTCGAGCCGATGCACGATTCCCGGCCGCTCCTCGCCGCCCTCGCCGGAGAGATCCTCACAATGATGAAGCAAAGCGTTCACGACCGTCCCGGACCAATTCCCCACCGCCGGATGCACCACCATCCCGGCGGCCTTATTGATCACCAAAATATCGGAATCCTCGTACAGGATTTCCAGAGGAAGCTCCTCCGGCTTGGCATCAATGGGCTGTCGCAACGGCTCGCAAACAGCGATGCGCTCTCCCCCGCGAAGCCGAATCCCGGGCTTGGCGGGCACTTTGCCGTCCACGAGGACGCACCCCGTCCGGATCCAATCCTGAAGCTGAGAGCGTGAGTGTTCCGGCAAAAACGCGCACAAAACTTGGTCTAACCGCCCCGGTTCTCCCGTCGGCACCTCAAACTGGTGATTCGAATTCCCAATGGACACGGGCTTGAATTAGCTTCCCCAGTGGCTTTTGCAAGCGAGTGCGTTGAGGGTGGCTTTCGAGAGATCCCGGCACTAGTCTCCACAAGAGTCTTCGACCCATGAATTGGTACTACGAGTCAAACGGCCTCCAACAGGGCCCCGTGTCAGAGCCAGAGTTGCGCCAACTCATCACGCTTGGAAGAATTTCAAAGCATAACCTTCTTTGGCGAAAGGGAATGCACGACTGGACTCCACTTGGTGAAGTTGCAGATTTTTTCCCGCCCCCGCAGGCCACCCAGTCTGCCGCACTTGGACTGACACCCGACACGGCCCCTTCCGGGATTGCAGTGGATGATCTGCAGGACGAAAATTCGCCTGCCCCCAGGCCGGGCGAGCATGAGTTTGGTGATTTTGACGGAGCCTTGCGTCACGCGGAAAGCGGGGAGGGCGTTCCCTTGTTTTCACCCTCCTGGGAAACAGACACGCTTGGAGGCGGCGTTAAGTCCTTCATCCTGACCGTCTACGAGGTTCTGTTCCGGCCTTCGTCCACCTTCTCAAAACTCAACCATCTGGGCAGTTGGGGGTCTCCCCTGTCTTTTTATCTGATTAGCAACGTTCTAAGCATTTTCCTCGCGATCCGAACAACGATTGAAATCGCCAGCAAGGACCCGGCGCTTAGTTCAAAAATGGCGGAGGCTTTTAAACAGATGCCTGCGCCGTCCGCTCCCGACATTCTGGTGAGCAGTCTGATTTCTTCATGCCTGCTGTGCCCGGTGGTTCTCCTGGTTTCAACTGGAGCACTGCATTTTTCGCTGATGATCTGCGGCGCAGCGAACCGGCCGATTGCAACAACGCTGCGTGTGGTGGCGTATGCGACTGGGGCGGGCAGCACCCTGTGGATGCTGCCAAGCTTGGCAGTCTGGGCCACACGAACCGCTGGAGATTGGAACGCAACACGAATGGCCTACACGCTTTCGCTTTTAGTTGCGATGCTCTGGTCGGTGCGGGTTCTAATCGTGGGGTTCGCGCGCGCTCAAAACATCGGCGTTTTCAGGGCCGCCACCGCTGTATTTTTACCCCTTGCAGTAGCGCTTGCCGCACCGATCATGGGTTTAATCGCGGCGATCGCATCGATGCTTGCCAAATAGCCCCGCCATTTTTCCAACTCCGCCCAGACGATGGCACGCGTACTATACCCAGGCTCATTTGATCCCGTCACCAACGGCCATTTGGACGTTCTTCAGAGGGCTTCCCGCCTTTTTGACGAAATCATCGTCGCAGTTGCCCATCACAATGCGAAGCAAGCGCTTTTCACCGTGAAGCAGCGAGTTTATCTCCTAAAGCAGTCGACTGGGCATCTTCAGAATGTGAGGATCACAAGCTTTGAAGGCTTGCTTGTAAACTTTGCAAAGCAACAAGGAGCGCAGACGCTCATCCGCGGGCTGAGAGCTGTTTCGGACTTTGAATTCGAGTTCCAAATGGCACTGATGAACCGCAGTCTGCAGCCTGATTTGGAGACCCTCTTTCTGATGCCCTCGGAGGAATACACGTATCTATCCTCACGCATGGTGAAGGAAGTCTCCAGACTCGGTGGCGATGTGTCGCGTTTTGTGCCAGAGTGCGTTGTTGCGGCGTTGAGGGACCCGGAATCGGTTCCGCAGGCTTAACAGGCTCCAGATTCGTTGCGAACGCAGATGCACAGAGATGCGAAGATCCAAACCACAAGTTTAAACCACCTCCAACGGAAGGCCCACCGAGCGGCCATGGTCCCTCCAGCCCACCCACCGAGAAGCCATGAAAATCCACACCCTCCAAATCCCGCCTGAAGGAAAACACATCGAAGGAGAAGACCCCAAAGAGGTTCTTACTCTGGATGACGGCTTGGCTGAGCCCTGTGCCCCCCTTTGGTACTCGCTGGACATCGGCCTGAGCGACGGAGGAATTTTCGCCACGGGAACTCTCCGAACAGCATTCAGAATGGCCTGCGTTTCCTGCCTGGAAAGTTTCGAGCGGCCGATAATTCTCGAAAATTTCGCCTGTCAGGCAGATTTGGATGGGCGGGAGGTCGTGGACTTGACAGAAGCACTGCGGGAAGACATCCTCCTCGCCCTTCCTGCCCACCCGCACTGCGATTGGAACGGCCAGAACAACTGTGAAGGCAATCTATTGCCTGCAGCAGAAGTCCAAGCCACTGAGAGTCGTAAGGACGTTTGGAATGCGCTGGACCGACTGAAAATTTAACCCTTACCGCACCTTCCTATGGGAGTCCCAAAAAGAAAAATGTCCAAAATGCGCCTGCGTACACGCAAGGCGGCGAACCGTTGGCATGCAGCTCAAATGAGTCGCTGCTCGAATTGCGGTGCAGCTTCCCGCTCCCACAGGGCTTGCGCTTCCTGCGGCTACTACCGTGGCCGGCAGATTCTCACTATTTCCTCGCTCTAGAAGCGCCGTGTTGCTTTCGTATTCAGCCGCCCTGCATCCGCTCGGGCGGCTGAAATAGTTTAAACGATGGGCTTTCCCCTAGCAACCAGCACTCCACTCGATGCGAATTGCCCTTGATGCAATGGGTGGGGATTTCGGCCCCAAGAACTTGGTTGAAGGGGCTGCTCTAGCGCTTCAAGAATACCGAGAGATCTCGCAGCTCTCGCTGGTGGGGGACGGGAGCGAAATCGAGGCACAGCTCAAACGCCTGGCTTTTTCGGACCCCAGAATCCGGATCGTCCACTCGACGCAGGTCGTGGAGATGTCCGACGCGGCCACCGATTCGGTGCGCCGAAAGAGAGACTCCTCCATTTCAAGGGCTGTGGAGCTCATTAAAAGCGGCGAAGCGCAGGCAGTGGTGAGCGCGGGTCACACCGGTGCATCCGTGGCTGCGGCCCACATCAAGCTTCGAACCCTGGACGGCATTGAGCGGCCGGCGATCGGCGCCGTAATTCCGACCGAGACCAAGAACTTCCTCCTGATCGATGCAGGGGCCAATACGGATTCCACTCCAAAGCAATTGGTTCAGAACGCGATCATGGGTGCGGCATATTCAAGGCACGTACTCGGGTGCCCCAATCCAAGCATCGGGCTGATGTCGATAGGAACCGAAGACGAGAAAGGCAATGATTTCACCCGCAACGCGTTCGATCTTCTCAAGAACTCCGGGCTTAATTTCCGAGGCAACGTCGAGGGGCACGACCTTTTTGAAAACCCGGTCGAGGTGGTGGTTTGCGACGGATTTCTTGGCAACATCCTGCTCAAGACCATGGAAGCCACAGCCCATGCCATCTTTCATTGGCTAAAGAGCGAACTCATGCGCTCACCCATCCGCATGGCGGGAGCCTGGCTCGCAAGAGACGCCTTTCGTACCATCAAGAAAAAGACCAACGCAGACGAGTATGGGGGTATGCCTCTGCTCGGCATCAACGGGATCTGCATCATCGCGCACGGAGGGAGCTCGCCCATTGCGGTAAAAAACGCAATCCGCGTTGCAGGAGAGTCGATCTCCACGCAGGTTAATCCTCACATCATTCAGGAAGTCCGGAGTTACAACGACTCCGTTGTTTCCGCAACCGCTTCATAAGGTGTCCAGCGTCTCCACTCGCAGTGTATCAATCATCGGAACGGGTTCCTACGCGCCGGAAAAAGTCCTCTCGAATGCGGACTTGGAACGGATGGTTGAAACATCCAGCGAATGGATTGTCACGCGAACAGGAATTCAAGAAAGGCGCATCGCGGCCCCTGATGAGTGCACCAGCGACATGGCAGCCAAGGCGGCGATGGCTGCCCTCGAAAACGCGGGAGTCACACCAGAAGAGGTGGACATGATTATCGTGGCGACCATTACGCCCGACATGTTCTTTCCATCCACCGCATGCTTTGTGCAGACCAAAATCGGAGCGTCACGGGCCGTGTGCTTTGATGTCAGCGCAGCCTGTTCCGGATTCCTTTACGCAATCGAAGTTGCACGGCAATTCATCGCCACAGGCGTGCATCAAACTGTGCTGGTGATAGGCGCAGAAAAGCTTTCATCCATCGTAGACTGGACAGACCGCAATACATGCGTCCTCTTCGGCGATGGCGCAGGTGCCGCGGTTCTCCGGCACCGCGAAGGTTCGCGCGGCATTCTCGCCTCCCACATGGGCAGCGATGGTCAATACTCAGAAATCCTTCAGATTCCTGGAGGCTGCTCCCGCAACCCAGTGACGGCTGAAAACGCTCATGAGAGGCTCAATTGCATTCGAATGAATGGCAAGGAGACCTACAAGCAGGCGGTAACCTCCATGATCAGCGCCGCCACGATTGTACTGGAAAAAAGCGGTCTCAAAGCAGAGGAGCTCGCGTGTATCATTCCGCATCAAGCCAATCTCCGGATCATTGAAGCGATCGCGGACAGAATGAACCTCGCACTTGATCACTTCATGGTGAATCTCGACAGGTATGGCAACACCAGTGCAGCCGCCGTCGCGATCGCTCTTGATGAGGCCAATCGCACCGGCAGGATGAAGCGAGGTGAACCAGTTTTACTAGTAGTTTTCGGAGGCGGCCTGACTTGGGCGGGCTCCGTCATCGAATGGTGAGGTGAGCACGGCCGCCATGCTGATCGACACCCACGCTCATCTCGATTTCACAGATTATTCGGAGGATCTCTCCGAGGTGATCGCTCGAGCGCAAGATGCCGGGGTATCAAAAATCATTACCATCAGCACGACTCTGGAGAGCTGCCGCAGAGCGGTGGCTCTCGCAAACAGTCATTCCATCGTCCGCGCAGCCGTCGGCATCCACCCGCTTTACGTCGAAGAGTCCTCAGACGACGTCCTCGAGCAGCTTCGCGAATTCGCAACGCTACCGAACATTTGCGCGATCGGAGAAACGGGTATCGATTATCACAAAAACCAAGCTCCTCCCACGAACGGGGAGCAACGCGAACTCTGGCAGCGCAAACGCGACAGGCAGACATTTTTTTTCCGTAAGCAACTCGATCTTGCCCTGGAAAGCGGACTCAATGTTGTGGTCCATCAGCGGGATTCATGGAACGACTGCTTGGAAATCATCCGCCCCTACTCCGGCAAGTTAAAGGCGGTGTTCCACTGCTTCGGAGGCACGCTTGAGGAAGCGATGGAATTGATCGAACTTGGCTTTCTGGTATCCTTCACCGGAATCGTCACATTCAAAAACGCAGCAGCTCCCCAACGCGCTGCAGCCAGTCTTGCAGAGGGCACGTTTTTCCTTGAAACAGATTGCCCGTTTCTGGCGCCAACGCCTCACAGAGGAAAACGCTGCGAGCCGGCGCACACGCGCTTAACAGCTGAACACATTGCCCGGCTCAGAGGCGAGTCACTAGAGTCTCTCGCCGCGCACACCACTGCCACAGCGGAGGCGTTCTTCAAAAGGCGAACCGCCTGATCAATCGCCCGCCGTCGATCCACTCACGCAATCATCGATAGAATGCTGTCTGCATCGGGAGTCGCCTCAAGCCAAACCCTGTGCAGGTGTCTTTTGCCGTCTTTCATTTCAACAATGACTTCCAGCACGCTGCCGCACTCCTCGCTCTGAATCTGATGACTGTAAGCGGCAATTTTTTCGCGCTGCTGAGTCATCCACTTTGCCAGATCGTCAGCAGTGATCGCAGTCTCACGCCAGAACGCCTCCTTGCTGAATGGTAGTTCAGCCAAGCGGCCGCATACGAAACCTCGCTCCAAGTATGCGAACAGGTTGCCCGCCTTCGGCCCGGCATCCTTGTCGAGCAACACCCGATAAATGCCTTTGAATGCAACCGCTTGCGCAAGTGGCGTCATCCGCGCAGTCTCGAACACGGTTGCCTGCAAAACATCATCCTCCCAAGGCACTGCCTGTAGAGCAGCGGAAAGGCGGCTCAAAAAAGCCCTCTGCGCCGCACTGAGTTCCTGAGCCCGCGGCGGCAGAGTCTGCTGCAACCGCGTCTTCTCCTCCTCAGCAGCGTAATGATCCACCCAGACTCCAACCGAGCGAATCCTACGTTCGAGTGCACGCAATTCCACCGGGGTCAACTCACGTCCCAGACGCTTGGAAATCTCGACCACTGGATCAAGGTGTGGCATCTGCGCGAGAGCGCTCACCAGTTGGAAATTCCCTTGGAAAAAGTCGCCCTGAGATTCGAGTTCGGCTAGTTTGAAGACCGCCGTTTCATCGGGTGTCGCGTTCTTCTCGTGATACACTCGGGATTGATACCGGTCGAACTCATTGAAAAGTTTGATGATTCCCTCCTCGTGCACATCGAAATTCACGGGAGAGTTCGGCTTGGTGCGAATCATTAGAAATCTCAAGACCTCTGGGGGAAGTAAATTTGCCATGTCTCTCGCACTTGCCCCAACTCCCCGCGATGAGGACATTTTTGCGCCCCCGACAAGGAAAAACTCATACGGTACATTCAATGGCGGTTCCTTCTTAAATATTGCTCGCAAACAAGCGGCAGCAACATCGCGAGAACCGCCTCGAGTCGAGTGATCCTTGCCGGCACCTTCGATATTCACGGGGAAAGTAACCCATTTGGCCACCCACTCTAGTTTCCAAGGCAATTTCCCCTTTCCATCAAAAGGCGAGACCTTGCCCTCATGACCACAACCCTTCGCCCATTTCACAAGATCCGGGCGACACCGGTAACTCACCTCTGATCCATCGTAAGCGTACACCTCCGTCGTACCAATGCGACCGCACTTTTCACAGACCGTCTGAAAAGGGTACCACTTCGAAGGCCTGT
>JBILLC010000311.1:0-3771 GCA_044376275.1 Chthoniobacteraceae bacterium
TGCTCATTTGGTTCTCCGCAGGCCCGTGCGTATTGGATTTTGCAGTCATCGAATGGATGAAGCACATCTCGTCCACCAGCTCTGCGAGATTTGGCAGCAGTTCGCTCGCCATTTTCCCCGATTGTCCCCGCGGTTTAAATTCCCAGAGGGGCTTGATGAGGTTGCCCTGCTCGCCTTGAAAAGTCACCAAGCCATCGGCGCCAGGCATCGGCGTGTCGTGCCTGCGCACAAGCTCCGGCTTGTAGTCAAATGTGTCCACATGACTGATTGCACCTGAACAGAAAATCAGCAGCACACGCTTCGCCTTCGGTGCGAAGTGCGGCGGACGCGCGGCGTACGGCCTCGCGGGATCGATCTCGGGCCGGATCGGCTTCTCATTTGCAAGCAATCCCTGCTCGCCTAGAATCGAAGCCAGTCCTATGCCTCCAAGGCCCGTGCCGCTCCATTGCAGAAAGTCACGCCTCGAAAGCAAATGTCGGCCGGCGTGCGATAGGTTCAGTGGATTCATTGGAGCGCTTAGTTGAGGCGTATGAATTCGTTGGAGTTCAGGAGCGCGCGCGTCAGCGTCGGCAAGCCCTCCCGCCGCACCAACGCCTCCGCTTCTCCAAGCTCATCCACGGCGGGTTCGCGTCCGAACGCCAAACGAAATGCCTGACGCACTTGCGCCCGCGCATCCATGCCCGATTCGCTGATCACGCGCTCTGCAAAAAATCCCGCCTGCTGAATGGCGAACGGGCCGTTCAAAAGATTCAACGCCTGCAGTGGCGTCGTCGAACTCGTACGCTTCGGAGCAGGTTGCCCACCATCCGGACAGTCGAAGGCGCCTGAGAAATCATCAAGCGCCATCCGCGTTTTTTTTGCATAGATCATCCGCCTGAAATCCCCGGGTCCAAAACTTTCCTTTGTTCGATACACCCGCACATAGTTGTCATTGGGTTCGAACAAATCAAAGCCCTGCCCGCCGGCGGTGAAATCCATTTTTCCAGTCACCACCAGCATTGCGTCCCGCAAGGTTTCCGCCTCGATCCGACGCGGCGGAAAACGCCACAGCAATCGCGAGTTCGAGTCTTTTGCGAACGCGTCAGCTCTGTACGCACTGGATTGCCGGTAGGTGCGGGACAGCAGGATGAGGCGGTGGATGTGTTTGAGACTCCACCCACTGGCGATGAGTTCACGAGCGAGCCAGTCAAGCAGCTCGGGATGCGTAGGACGCGCTCCATTCAAGCCAAAGTCACTGGGCGTCTCCACAATTCCTGTTCCGAAATGATAATGCCAAAGGCGGTTCACAATCACCTTGGCGGTGAGCGGGTTTTGGGGTGAGGCAATCCAGTTTGCCAGTGCCATGCGGCGCTCCCGTTCCGGCGTGTGTGCGTCAAGCTCAAGCGGAATCCCGATCCGGCTCAGCGCGCCTGGCGCAACCTCCTCCCTCGGTTGGGTCGGATCGCCCCGATGATTGCGTTTCGTCGGACCGGGTTGCTCAAACACGCCAGCGTACACCATCGGAAGCACCGAAAGCTTCTGGATTTGCGCGCTGAGCTGGGCCCGCTCCGCAGACAATTTTGCAAAGTCAGCGGCTGCGTCTGAGGGAACATCGTAAAGAGTCGGAATCGACGCGGTCTTTTGCGCGTACATCTGCGGCAGACGATCTCCGGAACCGGCCACCGACTTCCATGTTTCACCGTCCATTGAAGTTTCGATCCGATAAGAAGCCACGAGGCGGTCCGAGAACGGTTTTTTGGCGTCGCTGCGGTCACGGCTCCACGCGATGCGCTGGATGCGCTCTTGTTTTTGCAACTCGATCTTAAACTGGCCCCGGCTGCTTTCATTTGAGATCCAGCTGAAGTCGTTTCCGTATTTTCCATCAATCAAATGCTTTGACTGATGCTTAGGATTCGACCCGTTCGCGAGTGTGCCGGACACCGCAACCTTCGCCCCCGCCTTTTCAAGCGCAACGTTCCGCGGATTCGCCTCTGCGGTGAATACCTCAAACTCGTCAATGCAGGGCTCCGACTCCCTTGCCCCGGTGGAAAGAATGGTAAAACGCACAAATTTCGCATCAACCGGTTCAAAAATCTCCTCGTTCAGGGATGCTCTAACCGGCGTCCGCATGCGTGGACTCGAAGAGGGCTTCGAAGTGGCCGGTGATTCCTCCAGTGCCAGCACGTCCGCAACGATCGGACGCCCATCAGAGTCGCTCCGGAGAAACACCGCGCTTTTGTCGGTCATTCTGTGCACCCCTTTGACGGCCTTGAAGCCGCTCCACCGTTTCTGTTCGGGGACTGCAGCCGCACCGTCGTTGAACTCGGTTTGATCGAATGTGCCGAGCGTCACCTGGTCATGCGCAGTGCTTGGATCCCCGTCGGCGTCCAGAATGTAGCAAGCGTTTTTGGTGTGCGTGCTGAAAACTCCCCACGAAACCCAGATTCTAAACATGCCGGTGGCTCTAGGCTCCCATGCGAAGACATCCTCCTTTTGGTCGGGTTGCACTCGCCAGAACTGGTAGCTCTCGGCGATGTTCGGCAAGCGCTGGCTGTCACCAAGATCATCGGCCTGGCCGCGTTCTGTGCCAGCAGAATAAGCGACAGGCATGCCATTCGCGGCCGGCCTGAGCCGCTTGGTGCCCGGCTTGGTCGCCGTGGATTCCGGCAATGAGTCGTCCACCACAATGATCCGCTCAAGATGCGCTCTCGGTGCCACACCCATAAGTTTCGCCTCAATTGGTGCAAGCTGCGCTTTTAGTTCAACAAGCTTGCGAGCGTTTGCCTCTTCGTCCGTCCCTTTGATAGGACGCTCACCATGTTTGACTCCCTGAAATACGGCTGTGATCCCGTAGTAGTCCCGCGCGGAGATCGGGTCAAACTTGTGATCATGACAGCGCGCGCAATTGACCGTGAGCCCGAGAAATACTGCGCACGTTGTGCTCACGATGTCGTGCAACTCATCAGCACGCTGGTTCGCGGTGAGCACGGGGTCTTTGCTTTTTACCTGATCCATTGGGCCGCCAACTAAAAAACCGGTCGCTGCATCTTCACCAAGACTGTCGCCCGCGAGTTGTTCTTTGACGAAGCGGTCAAAGGGCTTGTCTTCATTGAAAGCTCGAATGACATAGTCTCGGTAATGCCATGCATTGTTGCGTGGCTGATTCATTTCAAAACCGTGACTTTCGGCGAAACGCGAGACGTCCAGCCAATGTCGAGCCCAGCGTTCACCAAAGCGCGGCGATTGTAACAAACGTTCAACAAGCGCCCCGTAACTGTCCGCGGAGGCGTCTCGCACAAACGACTCAATGTCCCCGGGCCCCGGCGGCAGTCCAATCACGTCGAGATACACCCGCCGGATCAAGGTTCGCCGGTCAGCCTCCGGTGAAAATGACAGGCCTGAGAAGCTCAGTTTGGATTCCACTAGCGCGTCCAGTGTTTCGTTTGGCTCGGATGCCTTCAGCGATTGAAATGCCCAGTGCTCGAGACGCTTGTCGCTTGCCGCGGCCCGATCTGACTCCGATTCCGGCCAGTCCGCGCCCTTAACAATCCAATCCCGAAGCATGCCGATTTGAGCCGGTGAAAGCCGGTCGCCTTTTGGCGGCATGCGATCATCCTCGTCCAAAGAACTCACCCGCTTCAGAAGCAAGCTGGCATCCGGGTTTCCCGGGAGCCAGGCCGGGCCGCTGTCGCCGCCTCTGATCGCGTGGCTTCGCAGATCCAGCCGAAGTTCGCCCTTCTGCTTTTTCTCACCATGACACTCGGCGCAGTGGGTACGGAGCAAAGGACGGAT
>JBILLC010000010.1:0-13584 GCA_044376275.1 Chthoniobacteraceae bacterium
ATTCGTGCGCTAGAGCCCAAAGAGCAGAATGCGATCGCTCTTTTTAGCCGTGCTGCCCCAGCTGTAGTGATTTTGGAAATCGAGATGCGTTCCGAGTCGGTGCGTCCGGAGGAAATCACAGATGATTTTACCGCGTCGCCGCGACGAGGGGGGGCGTCGGGGGCAGACTCGCCGATGCGAATGGTGCGGAGCGAGGGGTCGGGGTTTATTGTTCGCTCGGACGGGGTGGTGCTCACTAATCATCATGTGATCGCGCGAGCGCATTCCATCGTTGTCCGCATGATGGACAACCGCAGGTATCCGGCGGAGCTTGTCGGAAGCGATGAGCGCTCTGACATTGCAGTGGTGCGGATGAAATCCAAGGATCTTCCGGTTTTGGATTTCACTGACAGTGATGCGGCGCGAATAGGCCAGTCAGTTTACGCGATCGGCGTGCCATTCGGGCAGGAGTGGTCCTTTAGTGCGGGAATTTTGAGTGGGAAGAATCGCTCGCGTCTGCTCGGCCCTTCGACTGAGATCCCACTTTTTGAGGATTATTTGCAGACGGACGCATTCATCAATGCAGGGCACAGCGGAGGGCCGCTTCTTGATAGTGAAGGAAGAGTGCTCGGAATGAATACGCTCATTGCGCGGGTTGAACGCGGTTTGGCTTTTGCGATTCCTTCAAACTTTTTAAAGTCGACGCTTGAGCAGATCTTATCCGAGCGCAAGGTGAGCCGTCCGTGGATTGGTGTGCGTATGGAGACGCTGGGGGAGAGTGCTGGGTTACAGCAGCGTTTGGCTGGAGCTGAAGCCGGGGCGGTCGTATTGTCCATTGAGCCGGATGGGCCAGCGTTTAAATCAGAGCTGCGGCCTGCAGATGTCGTGCAATTTGTAGACGGAGTCCGGATCGAATCTTCCGCGGCGATGCAGCGGGAATTATTTTCAAAAAAAGTGGGTGTTCCCATCACCCTAGGGGTCTGGCGCATGGGCGCGACCAAGAAGATCGTGATCTCCCCTCAACAGTTCCCGGCCCGTGAGGAGGAACAAGTGCAGCATATCCAAAAGGCTGCCGGCGCAGAAAACCCGGCGGATCGTCTTGGGATGGTTTTGAAGCCATCAAAATCCAAGGGAGTTCGCGTCGAGAGCGTAGAGCAAAATTCTCCGGCGGAAAGATGCCAGATTATGACCGGCGATCTAATCACGGACATTGAGAGCAAACCGGTGCACTCCGTCGCGGACTGCGTCAATGCGATAAACTCAAGCGTTGGTCGGAACCCGTCCGTGGGTGTATTGCTGCAAGTTGAGCGGCAGGGCAGGCGGATGTTCGTCCTACTTTACGGGGACTGATGCGGCGTCTTGTTTGGTTGGAATGGCCGGGCCAACCGCAGCTAGGGCGATGCGGCGTCCCTTTGCGAAATTCCAACCGTGCGCCTCAATGCGTGGAAATTCCGCAAGTGTTTCAGATGCCCCTTTCGATAGAATGCAGAGGCGCGCCGGGTTTTGGGAAAGCCAAGGGCCGACATCTTCTAATTTGAGCAAGGTGGGAAATGGAAACCGCAGCCCGCGCAGCATCCAAATCAAACTTGGCTCCTGATAGTCGACGAGTGCTGTTTCATTGGCGGAGATGCCTGCTGTGCGAAGCTCCGTCGCGAGGCATTCGGTTGCGGAAAGTCTTTTCGCAATTGGAAAAAGCAGTAGGGGAACAAGTGCGAACACAATTGCGCATCCCGTGGCGGTTTGGGTCCACAGTTTCGGACTGCGATTGTCTTGCCACCAAAGAGCCAGTAGAAGCGCGAGGAAAGGAAAGGCCGGAAGCGTGTAGTGTGGAAGTTTCGTCCGGCTCAGCGTGAAAATACCAAACGTTAGTACAACTCCGAACAGAAGGTACGACCCGATTGGGGTCAAATGTTTGGCATGCGCCTTGATTGCCGCCGGTAACCAGATTGACCAGGGTGCAAAGCTCAAAAAAACCGTTCCGAAGTAAAATGGAAGTGTGAGCAGATAGCCCAAAATATTTTTCGCTCCATGGCCTTCCATTGAAACGAGGGATCGCGCCACAACATGTTTACCCAGTCCGACTGATGCGAATTCGCCCTGGCTGCGGATTAGCGCGGGAATGCCCCAAATGCCTACGAGTGCGAGCATCAAAACCAATCCTGCCGCGCACCAGAGCGGGTTTGGCATCTTCGCCCCGGTCCGGCCTTGCCTTGACACGCCGTAAAGCGCCATCCCAAGAGGGATCCATGCGACTGGACCTTTTGCGAGAAAGCCAAGCGCCGCACACACCCACATCAGCGCGGCGTTTAGTTTGTCACGACTTTGAATCCACCGCCATCCGGCCCATGCCGCCAGTGTTGAGAAAAGTACGAGCGGCGGATCCGCGACCGCTGCTCTTCCATGGACAAAAGTTTGCATGCAAAGAGCAAAGATCCACGCTGCTCTGCACCCTGTCATGGCACCCCCGATTTGAGCGCCCCAAACCGCCAGACACACCGAGGTGAGGGCGGTGCAAATCACCGAAGGAATTCGCGAGGCGAATTCATGGTCGCCGAGAAGACGGTAAGCAGCGCACTGCATCCAGTAGATCAGCGGTGGCTTGTCGTAGCGCGGAACCTGGTTGAATCGAGGGATGCACCAGTCGCCGCTTTGGAGCATCTCGCGGGATGCCTCTGCAAACCGCGGTTCATCCCGGTCGATCAGCGGAAGGATATGGTTCTGGAGGCTTAGTAACCCGATAATCAAGAGTCCAATCAGGATGAGAGAACCGAATTTAAGCCGGCTGTGTTGCATAAACGTAACGATCAGACTGTTTGCCGAACGGTCGGTGGTCGGGGTATTACTCAAACGAGTCCCTCCCGGGCAGAAACTCCCCCCAGACCGTCCTGAACACGAGCTGTCTAGAAAAACTGTAGTGATATGGGAAAGGTATTCGACGCAAAATTTGACGAGCAAATTAGCGGTCTTGAAAAGACGCAAGATTGGTTCTACGCCGCGCTTTGGGTGGTTGCATCGGCGTGCCTGATTGGAGTCGCCTTTGAGCTTGATCAATGGGTGGATGGCATTGTTCGGGCCCATCGGAACGCACATTCCTCGAATCTCGCAAAGGCGGTGAGCTTTTTTGGCGATTTTCTGGGAGTTCTTTCCGTTGGATTAACGTGCTGGGCTGTCGCAAAATGGCGTAAGCTTTCAAGGTTGGAGACTCTTTTTAGGGTGATGATTTATGCGGCGGTCGTGAGCGGTGTTTGCGCGAATATCTGCCGGTGCGCGACCGGAAGAACCCGACCCAGTTCGCAGTTGGAGGCCGGGTGGTACGGCCCGGCCAAGGGGGTCGGGTTTGGCGAAGCTCACAAATTTCAGGCGTTTCCCTCGGCTCACACTTCTGTTGTCGCGGGTTTTCTGGCTCCGGTGTTGATCGCTGCAAGCCGGCGGCGGTTCAATACTCGCAGTCTCGGTTTTGGCGCTTTAGTTGTTGCCGGGGTCGGGTTGATGGCGTGGGCCAGAGTTTGGGTGGGGGCGCATCGTTTTTCCGATGTGATCGCGGCCGTAATCTTGGGAGGCTGTGTTGCCCTGACGATGTCCCGAAATTCGGATTATTCATTGGATTGACCCGTTCAGGGCGAGATTTTCGACCCCGGGCGAGATCGGATGTGAGTCTTCGGGTCGCGGCTCAACTTGAGCGTGGCGCTTTGACGTCGCCCCTGACGTTGCCTTTTGCGGTGAGGGGGAGTAAGGTCGACGGTCCAAATCTTAGATTGTGTCTACCCCAGCTCTAGAAACCCTGCCTGTGTCCACTCCGCGTAGGAAGATGGGCTTTTTTTCGCGGCTCCTTCTGTTGTCCTTGGTGGGCGCCCTTAGTCTCTTGATTCCCCAAGTGTACCGGGGAGCGGTTTGGCTTTTGATCCAAGAGGAGGTGCTCCGCCAAGGTGGAGTCGTTCGAATCGGAGCGGTTCACGGAGTGGTTTGGGAGAATCTTCAACTTAAATCGGTTCGCGTCAGCTTGCCCGGCTCTGCGGGGGCGTTGCTTCATGCGGAAATGGACTCCGTTGACTGCGAATTTTCGTGGGTGAATCTCATTCCGATGCTGGGCAGGGGGCGCTTTTTGGAATTGGTTTCAATCCGAGGCGGAAAATTTGACTGGGCCGTGGTTCCCGATCGAGTTGGGCTGATGGGCGGCTCTCTGCTCTGGCCGCGCAAATACTCGTTTGGAGACGCCTTGGAATGGCCGGTCCCGGCGAAGATCGACGTGGAGGTGTCGGAGGCAAGTGTGCGATCGGTGGATTGGGACATTCAGTTCGGAAGTGTCAAAGCGGTGCTGAGCACTCTGGCTCCCGGTGAGTTCAAGGCGGCGAAACTCGATTGCCGCGTCAAATCTTGGTCCAAGAGCTTCAGGGACCTCGGATGCAAGGCCGCTTTGGTGGCGGGCCGTTTGCAGCTTGGCGAGCTCGAGTTAATCAAGGGAGTGAGACTCTCCACGTTTGCAGTCGGTTTATCGGATGTCGTGAACGGACGAATCGAACTGGAGATGCACTCGCAAGCCTTCGGCGGAGAAATACGCGTCCAAGCGCAAGCTGATCCCGCCAATGAAAAGGCGCCTTTTGATGCCAGTGGCACCTTCTCGGCGCTTTCAATGGCTCCGCTGGCGGCTTTTCTCGGAACCGATGCCGCCGGCGGAGTTCTTGAACAGGGAAAGTTCAGCTTCCGCGGTGAACCCTCCAACCCCAGCGCAAGCGCCTCCAGCCTGCGCCTGGAGGCGAAAAACTTTCAGTGGGAATCCCGGCAGTGGGACTCGCTGGTTCTGGGCGCGACTTTGGTTGACCGACGCATTCAAATCCCTGAATTTTCGCTGCGCCAAGGGCAAAACCAGCTCGTTCTTAGTGGAGAAATGCAATGGCCCGGCGGAACTGATCCATGGTGGAAGGCGGATTTCGGGATGAGTGTGAGCGCCAGGATCGATAATTTGACGGAGCTCTCTGCCCTGCTGCTTCCAGAGTTTAAATATGCTGCGGGTGCCTTGACCGTTGATGGAGCGATTCGCAGCCAGGCGGGAACCCTGGGCGGCGCGCTGATTCTCACCGGCAACAAGTTAACCTGGCGAAAGGCGCCCATCGATGAGTTCAACGCGGCTGTGAAACTTCAGGGGGCAGACGTGCAAGTTCTCAATGTAGACCTCGCCCGGGGTGCAGATTTACTTCGCGGCAAGGGCGTTTTTAGAGTCGGTGAAAAATGGTCCTATGAGGGGGAACTGCGGGGAGTGGTTTCGGACTTGGCAAAGTATGCATCCCTCTTGGAACCGCAGTTAACGGCGGGGGCTTACGGCGGAGGAGTGCAGCTGGAATGGACCGGGAAGGGTGCCCCCTCCGGGCACGAGGGGCGTCTTCAATGCCAGTTCCGCGGAATTCATCCGCTCCTCGACTCCCACAAGTGGTCTCAGCCTGCAAGTGGCGAATTTTCTGGAACCTACAATGGTGGACGCGTCTCTTTGGATCGGCTTGTCATTGGCGATGAAAAAGTGAAGCTGGAAACCCGCATGGCGGTTTCGGATGGAACCATCACTTTCTCAGACTTGGTGTTTAGTGAAGCAGATCGACGTGCAGCGACCGGAACGCTCACCTTTCCCTCCAGGGTCCTCGAGGGTTGGCCGAACATTTCCGACCAAGCGTCAATCAGCGCTGCAGATCCCGTTCAGGTAAGTTTACAATTGGATGGACTGGACTTGGCTGCGCTGGGCAGGTTGCCCGGGATGCCCGCCTCGATGGTCGGCAAACTGGACGGAAAATGGGAAACCAGCGGTTTGCTGGGGGATTGGCAGGGCTCGGGCGATCTGCGTCTGCGTGGTGCGTCCTTGAACTTCAAAGGTGCTCCAATCGTCTCGTTCAACGCCGATTGCTCCCTCGACGAAGGATTATTCCGTATGCTGAATCTCTCTGGGAATTTCGGGGGGACGCAGTACGAAGGGTTCTTCACGATCCGCGCCAAGGCAGGGCACTCGCAGATTGTGGATGCAGCACTGTCTTCTCAAGACGGAGTTTGGAAGGGAGTCGGCGGGTTGCGGTTTCCTCTTTTGGAGAAAGGAGATTCCGCGCTGCTGCGTTTGTCTCCCCTTGAGGCGCGAGGGTCAGTGGCATGGACGCTTTCGGGTCCGGTGGACGCGCCCCTGCTCAAGGCGGACATTGTCCTGAAACAGCTCGATTTCGGCGGCGTCCCAGACTTGAGACTCCTCTGGAGCCGTGCTGAGGGTGCGCGGCGGATCACCACCGGAATCGATTCGGGCTGGGCCAAGAGCTGGAATCTTGAAATGAAGGTGACAAGTGTCGAAAACGTGGAAGTGCACGGAACCACGGGCGCTGTGCGGGTGGATCTTTTGGCATCGGGTAAGGCGAGTGCTCCCGATTTGCAGGGAGAGGTTCGCATGGCCCTTCGGGGAGCTGTCGGCGGCGTTTTTTTGGACTTGGAGCCGGTGGCTGTCAGTTTCGTGCGCGGACAGGAGCCGACTCTCGAAATTCAAGGCAAGGGCATGGCGGGCCCAACTCCTTTCTCCGTTTCTGCAAAAGGAACCCTGATCCAGCCTCAATTTTCCTACAAAGCCTCCGAGCCGCTCTCCTCTGAGAAACTCAAGGCTGTGTTTGAAGAGGGCAGGGAGTGGTGAGAAGCAGAACAGCCAACAACTCCGCGCGCGCCCCTCTCGCAAGCGCCATAGTGTAGCGGTATATTTCGGCGCTATAAAGTGGCGCTATATTGTAGCCGCAATTCGTAAGCCAAGGGCGTCGGAGTTTCTGTCCGAGCGCAACTCCATCCGAACATTTGCGACGGTCGATGTAACCAATTGAATCAATTCAGATCAGGGTTTGGATCTGCCCGTTACCTCTTCTTTCGTGCCCCGAAGGAATATCCTTTTAGCGTCCGCCCGCCCCTGGCGGCACCACCCTGCGGAATCGAGCTTTCATTGAAAAGGGCGGTGTAAAGGTAGTTGAATCCCTCAAGCTTTTGCCTCGGGATACTCATGTTGATGTAACGTTCAATAGCTCGAACCGCATCCAACTCCTCAGCGGTGAAAAGAGTGAAGGCGTCCCCCTCCTGTTGCGCCCGGCCCGTGCGCCCGATTCGGTGGACGTAATCTTCCGGATGCCCCGGAACATCGAAGTTGATCACATGCGACACGCTTGCAATGTCCAAGCCTCTCGCGGCGACGTCTGTTGCGACCAAAACCTCGTATTTACCAGTCTTGAATCCCTCCAGCGCTTCCGAGCGCTCAGACTGGCTGCGGTCTGCGTGCATGCACGCCACCGGGTGATTCAGATCCAACAGACGCGCAGCGACTCGGTCGGCCATGACTTTCGTTGCTGTAAATACAATCACACTGCGGTACTGCGTTTTCTCTAGAAGCGCGAGTAGCAACTCGAATTTTTGATCCTTCGCCACTGGATACAACGCATGTGTGACAGTCTCGGCGGGTGAACGCCTCTCTCCAATGGAGATGATCTCGGGATCCTTCAAAACCCACTTGGTAAGGCCTTCGATCTCCGGCGGGAGCGTTGCGGAAAAGAAAAGCGTCTGCCTCTGCTTCGGGCATTTTTCAACCACCCGCCGTACTTGCGGTAAAAACCCCATATCCAGCATCCGGTCCACCTCGTCTAGAACCAGATATTCGATGCTGGAGAGATCTACGACGCCTTCTTCCATGAAATCCAGCAGTCGGCCGGGTGTTGCCACCAAAACATCCACCCCGGTTTGGAGCATCTGTTTCTGGGCGCCGAACCCGACGCCGCCCTGGATCATTCCGATTTCCACGTCAAAAAAACGTGCGTAATCCTTGAAAGCGATTTCCACTTGGGCCGCAAGTTCACGGGTTGGTTCCAAGACAAGGCAGCGGAGTTTTCTCCCGTGCGATTTCAAGAGCGAAAGGAGCGGGAGGGCGAATGCTGCAGTTTTTCCGGTGCCAGTCTGGGCTGATCCCATCAGGTCACGTCCCGCAAGCACCGAAGGAATCGCCCTTGCTTGAATCGGGGTGGGCTCCGAATAGCCCATTGATTGTACTCCGTGCACGACTGCTTCGTGCAGGCCAAAATTCTGAAAATCCATTTGTATAATATTAGTTACCGGAAAGGAGCCTTAGCTTTGGGGGGGTGTTTGTTTCTGGCTAATGAGTAAGTTGATTTGAGCGGCCGCATAAGCGGCTCCGAAGCCATTATCAATATTCACCACCGTCACACCGCTTCCGCAGCTGTTAAGCATCCCGAGTAGGGCCGCTAACCCTCCGAAATTGGCACCATACCCCACACTGGTGGGAACGGCTATCACTGGTTTCGAGGTGAGCCCGGCGACTGCGCTTGGAAGCGCCCCCTCCATGCCCGCAACAACAATCAGAACGCTGCACTTATCTATCTCACCCTGAACTGCTAGGAGTCTGTGGATTCCAGCCACCCCTATGTCGGAAATCCGCGTGACCGGGTTGCCGAATATTTCCAGAGTCACAGCCGCCTCTTCCGCCACCGGCAAGTCGGAGGTCCCCGCGCACAAAACCCCCACCAACCCCTGACTCCTGTTCAGTGGGCTGCGCTCCACGGTGATGCAGCCGGCTCTGGCATGCCACTTGGCATCAGGAAATTGCGCTTGAACGGCGGCGTAATGCTCCGCTTTCACACGGGTCGCCAGAAGCAACCCATGACGCTCAATTAAAATGCCTGCGATTGCTGCAACCTCCTCCGGCGTCTTACCCGCACCGAAGATCACCTCGGGAAAGCCGCACCGACGCTGCCGGTCGGTATCAACCCGCGCGCAATCCAAATCAACAAAGCTCATGTTAGCGGCAGCCAGCGGTGGGGGGATCGATTTGATTCCTAGGATTGCGTATCTTTCGGTGCATGCGTCGCGCAATCATCCGAGAGCACGTACCTCATGGGCAACATTGCGGACTCAAAAAAGCCATGCCGCTTATAAAAGCGCTGGGCATCTGAATTAATTCGGTCTGTCAGCAGTGTGATACGCTTGAAGTCCTTGTCTTTGGCGTATTTAAGTGCGTGGTTTAGGAGTTTGCTGCCCAAACCATGGCCCCGAAAATCCTGATGAATGATCAGATCTTCTAGTAAAATCACCACCCCTCCCTCAGCCGTGGAGATCGTAAACAAAAGATTAATCATCCCAAGAATCCTTCCGTTTCGACGCAAAACAAATATCCGGCCCCGATTGGGTTGCTCTAGAAGCATCCGCAATCCACGCATCTGCCGCACCGGATCGGGAGTGAAATCTCCCTCGTGTGAGAACAGATCGCTGAGCAACTCGGTGAGTTGCGTCAGGTCTTCAAGAGTGGCTTGTTCGATTGTTGGCCCGTCCATTTTTTATTTAGCAAAGCAGGGTGTTCGGACTCCCGCAAGTTAAGGCGGGTGTTCAGGCGAAAAATAAGGTTGGTTTTGGTGATAAAGGTTCAGGGGGCGGATGAGGCGGTGCCTTGCCTTACCTTACAGCGAAGCACTCCAGAGTAGCGCCAATGACAAGCGCCTCAGCAGAGGGTTAGCTATCTAGTTAGAAACTACGCGAAAAGTTTCTGAAACGGCTTGCGGGAAACCTGCAGGCAGCTCATCCTTCCCGTCCCTTTTTCAACAGCAAGCTCGGGTGGTGAAATGGCAGACACGTGCGTTTGAGGGGCGCATGCCGCAAGGCGTGGGGGTTCAAGTCCCCCCCCGAGCACTCTCTCCTCCTTGGCTTTACTCTGAAGCAGTTCGGAGCAGTGGATTTTGGGTCCACGAGAAAGTCTGAGAGCGCAAGAAAGTCGTACGTTCTGGTTCCACGGGCCTGCGGCAAAGTTTTTGGAGAGGTGCAAGGTTCCTCTGCGTCGCAACCGGACGGGTGGCTTTTCCAGGGTGATCCGATTGACACGTCGAGCTTGTGACGAGTTGGCGCGCTCTCTGGCATGAGGAACTGCCATTCGCGTGGGTGCAACTGCCGGGCTTCACCTCGCCCGGAGAAGCCTCGCCTCGGATGCGCGAACCGATGCCCAAGGCCACCGTCCTGCCAAAGACTGGCATGGCTGTTACGATCGACCTTTGCGACCCAAAAAATATCCGCTCGACAAACAAACAGGAGGTGGGTCGCCGCCTTTCCCTATCGGCTCTTGGTACGGTTTACGGCAAGAACGTGCCGGCCACGAGCGGACCGCTGCCGGTTGGTTCAAATGATAGCAGGAATTCGCTTTTGCCCCGTTTCCGTAGCTCGCGCGCGCGGTATCGTCGCGGGGCGCGCTAAACTCCACGAATCTGTAAGGTCAAAGTCTGCAGCAATCAACCGGTTCGCCTGATCATCCAGCCGCGGCGGCAAGGATGGTCGAGCGCAACGGTCTGGTATTCACGCTTGGTGCCCGAGTGTATCGTCACCATAAATTGACCACGTGCGAACACTCGCTTCTCGAATTTGCTGTCTAATCGAAGTTCATGCCCACTTTTAAGGAAGCGCTCCAATATTGGTTGAGACTGGGTTTCATAAGCTTCGGGGGCCCTGCAGGGCAAATCGCGGTCATGCACAAGGAGCTCGTTGAGAAACGCCACTGGTTTAGCGATGCGCACTTTCTGCATGCGCTGAATTTCTGCATGATCCTGCCCGGTCCGGAAGCCCAACAGCTTGCCATCTATCTAGGCTGGCGTTTGCACGGCGCAAAGGGCGGTATCGCCGCCGGTGTTTTATTTGTGCTACCGGCGGCATTGATTTTATTCTTCCTGAGCTGGCTTTACATGGCGGGCGGACACGTTTCATGGCTGTCTGCAACTTTTCACGGGCTTCTTGGCGCGGTGATTGCCGTGGTTTGTGAGGCCGCCTTTCGAATTGGCGCAAGAGCGCTCAGAACTCCAGCGCTCTACTGCGTGGCTGCCGCAAGTTTCGTCGCAATCTACGCATTCCACGTCTCGTTTCCGGTGATCATTGGAGCCGCAGCGCTGATCGGCTTTTTGAGCCCGCGCCGGCATTTTCCTGGACCTAAAAGCCACGGCGCGGGGCAGGGTATCAACGGCATCGAGCTTCCAGATGTCAAACCCGCAACCAGCACCAGGACTCTGACCGTCTGCGGGGTATGCGTTGCACTCTGGTGGCTGCCAGTCTTCGCCATCGCAAATCAGTTTGGCTGGGAAAGCACCCACGCGCAGCAGGGTCTTTTTTTTAGCAAAGCGGCGCTGGTGACGTTCGGAGGTGCTTATGCTGTGCTGCCGTACGTCGCACAACAGGCGGTAGACGTCTACAGTTGGCTTACACATCCCCAAATGATGAGTGGCCTGGCACTCGCGGAAACCACACCGGGTCCTCTGATCATGGTGCTGCAATTCGTCGGTTTTGTGGGAGGCTGGAACCGTCCCGGGATGCTCAGCCCGATGGCATCGGCAACCCTCGGCGCAGCAATCACAAGCTGGGTCACCTTTCTGCCATGCTTCCTTTTTGTATTTCTGGGCGCACCGCATGTAGAAAAGCTCGGGGAACAGCGGAGCGTTAGCGCAGCCCTGACTTCAATCACTGCAGCCGTCGTCGGAGTGATCCTCAACCTTGGGATTCACTTCTCCCAAGATGCCCTTTGGCCGGAGCACGGCCCGCTCGATACACACGTTGCCTTTACCGCTGTAGCAGCATTTGTTGCCATGCGTGGCTTTAAGGTTGGGCTCATGCCCGTGATCGGCGCAAGCGCTCTTCTGGGTCTTGCCAAGCACATCCTCTGGTCTTGAAACCAGAGGAGCCCGCCACCAGACGTTCGGCGGCAAGGCCGACACTTTTTCATTCCGTAAAAAACTCCCGCCGCCTGCTGTAGGTAACATACGCGCCCACACCCATCGCCGCAGCCCCGCACACCCAGAAAGTCTCGCCTGCACTCAGCTTGAGGCGCAAGAGTCTTTGCATGCCAGTGGCAGCAAGAATTCCAACAAAGCTCAGAACGCTCGCAGCGCCCTGAACCGCACTCTTGTGCTCCGGCGCAGGCCGACTCTGCAGCACTGCAGTGATCGGCACGATGAACAAGCCTGCGCCGAGACCCAAGCACACAAGCGCACAGGCAAACGGTATTACTTGGATGGACGAAGACCACATTGGAAGCGTGCTTAAAAACATCACCAACGCTCCGCACGGTAGGAGTCGATATTCAATGCGTCCCCTTGAAGCATGCCCCGCAATAATGCGTAAGGGGACAGGCACTCTTTTGAGGTAGTAGAGGAAGAAAACGCACAGGAAGGTTTCCACGCCTTTACGCGTTTTTTTTTTGCACAATCTCCGCATTGAGGGCGCGGTGTCTTCGCTCGGCTTGCTAAAACTGAGCCTTCACTGCACGGAAGCTTTCGGGGAGTTGTGAACCAGCGTTAGGACTCTCGTCTTCGATAATGAAATGCGTGATCCCTTTCGCCTTTGCGGCCGAAATCACCGCTGGAATATCCACGCGCCCAGCCAAGAGACGCACCATAAACGCACGAGCAGACCTTGGATTTGAGAGGTCTGACTTTGCATCGCGAGCGAGATCTTTGAGATGCAGCGAGCAGATGCGCTGCCCGTGCTTGCTGATGACATCTGCCGCTTTCGCTCCACCCCAAGTCACCCAAAAAACATCGAGCTGAAAGCTCACCGCGTCGGGTTGAGTGGCGCCAACGAGCACATCGTAGAAAGTCTCGCCCGTAGTCGCCGGCGAATCCGCGAGTGTAAAATCTAGCGCGTGATTGTGATACGCAAAACGCAGGCCAGCCGCATGCAAGGCGGCGCCGTACTGATTAAATTTCGCCGCCGCCTTGAGCACCTGCGCTCGGTCCAACGGCGCTTTGTGGGGCAAAATGGGGCACACCACCTGCGCCGCTCCGAGCGCCTTCGCGTCTGCGATGACCTGATCTATCCTCTTCTCCAAATCCTCAGGTCGCACATGATGACTTGAACAGGTCATCCCTCGCGCCTGGAGCAATCCGCGCAGTTCCGCAGCGGGCAGCTTCGTGAACACACTTGTTTCAAGATCCATGAAGCCGTGCGATTTCAGCCAATCCAGCGTTCCGGGCGTATCCCGATCAAATTCCTCCTGAAGGCTGTACATTTGGAGCCCCACGCCGAAGGCGGAGGACGAAAGCGCGAGGACTGCAACGAGAAAAAGGGCTTTGAGGAGTTTCATGGTTGGGGAGAGGGGAAGCGCAGCGATACGGTTTACAATGAAGATCTGGCGAGACGTTTATTTCTGAGCTACGGGGCTTTTTAGCCAGAGACTTAGAGTCCTTCGGGCGTCAGTGCGGCGTGCTCGTAAAGAATCACCCCGCCACGTCTCAGGATCTCTTTCTGCAAGGCGCGCACATCCACGGCCCGCGCCTCGACATTCGCATCCATGCCTGTTTTCGCTGCAATCCCACAAGCCTCGCCGAGTGCCATGAAAACGGGCTCCATGCGAATGGTCTGGTAGCCGACATGGCTCGCACTGCACGCAACGGGTACCAGCAATCCATCCACGCGTTTAGGGACAAGGATCCGGTACGGGAGCTGCAGGGGCTGGTGATCGATGAAGATGTAGCCTTCGCGGACGCCGGGATGCGCGGGGTCGTATTTGTGGACGCCGTGAGAGTCGAATCCGAACTCGGCAACGGCGATGCCGTCGGGCTTGCGGCGGGGCAGGCC
>JBILLC010000312.1:0-3749 GCA_044376275.1 Chthoniobacteraceae bacterium
CGAAAAGAATCAATTCTTTTCACAATCTCACAACTTAAACGGTTCGCGACTTGACCGAGGCGGTCCCAGCCTTTCCTCTGTACCTCGATATGAAATGGTTATCTCCCCTACCGCTGCTCGTTTTCGCCGTTAGCGTCATCGCCGCGAAAGCCGAACCCCTGCCTGCCAATCTTAGAACCAACGGTTTCATGCTTGGCACTCAGTCCTACACCTTCAAAAACTTCACCTTTGAAGAGGCCTGTGCGAAGACCGCATCAACCGGCGTGCACACGACCGAACTTTTCCCGGGCCAAAAAATTTCCGCCGCCTTGCCCGATCAAAAAACCGGTCCGGGAGTCTCGGCCGAAGGGATGGCTGCGATCAAATCCATCCTAAAACAAAACCAGATAACAGCCGTGGCAATCGGCGTCATCGCGATCCCGAACAATGAGGAATCTGCGCGGAAAGTATTCGATTTTGCAAAGGAGCTCGGCATCGGAGTCATCAACACTGAGAGCACCGACTCCATCGACCTGATCGAAAAGCTCGTCAAAGAGTATGACATCCGAGTCGGCTACCACAACCATCCCCAGAGGCCGGACAACCCCGACTACAAAGTCTGGGATCCAAACTACATTCTCGAGCTTACCCGAGGACGTGATCCGCGAATCGGTTCCTGTGCAGATTTAGGCCACTGGACCAACTCGGGGTTGGCGGCTGCAGACTGCATCAAAATCCTTAAGTCCCGGATTGTTTCAAGCCACCTGAAGGACATTGCACACGGAAGTCGCTCATGCACCAGACCTGGCACCGGCAGGGCAAATCTTGACGAGGCTCTCCGTGCACTCAAGGCCGTGGAGTTTGACGGACCGATCTCCATCGAGCACGAGAGTAATTGGGAAGACAACGTCGAGGACGTCAAATCCTATGTGACCTTTGTAAAGGAGCTCAAGTAGGAGCCCGAACCTCACCACACCCCACGCACACGGGCGGCTACCCGACAACGGGCAGCCGCCCTTGTCTTTTGCCTCGGACTGACGCCTACTTCCAGAAGCTTCCTCCACCCCTATGCACTTCGGAATCTTACCCCTGGTCTTATCATTGATCGCACTCTTTGGCGCCAATGGTGCGCGCGCCGAAAACCCGCCTCTGATTGTCGGAATGGAGCTTGCATATCCGCCTTTTGAAATGACCGACACCAGCGCAAAACCGACGGGAATCAGTGTTGATCTCGCAAACGCGCTTGGCTTGCACTTGAAACGCAAAGTTGAAATTCAAAACCTGCCGTTTGACGGACTGATTCCATCCCTCAAAACCGGACGAATTCACCTGATTATTTCCTCAATGACCGCCACCGCAGAGCGGGCTAAAGCCATCGATTTTTCCGACCCCTACCTCTCCACAGGGCTTTGTCTGTTGGTGGGAAAAACATCCAGTATAGAATCCATCGCCGACGCCGACCAAAAAAACCGGACCCTAGCTGTCAAACAAGGTACAACCGGACACTTATTTTCGAGGAGTTTGAAACACGCAAAGGTCATCGTGCTGGACCGTGAAGCCGCCTGCGTACTCGAAGTTGCGCAAGGAAAAGCGGACGCGTTCATCTACGACCAGATGTCCATTCTCAAACACTCGGAACAAAACAGCGAAACCACACGTCCGCTACTGAGTCCATTCCAGACCGAGTCCTGGGCAATCGGCATCAAAAAAGGCGACGAAGCGCTCAAGAAAGAGGTCAACGCCTTTCTTCGCGCCTTCCGCGAGTCCAAGGGATTTGAGACTCTGGGAGACCGCTGGTTGTCCTCTCAAAAATCAGCCTTCATGCGACTCGGAATTCCATTTGTTTTTTGAAGCTCACCACCCGAGCACATGTTCAAACTGCCAACACCGCTTAGGCGCGCATTCATCCTTCGTGAACGACAGGAAAGCGCCAGCCCAGCACAACTCTGGCTTAACGCCGCACTCGTGCTCGCCATTGGCCTTGTGCTGGGCGGTTTCGCACTAGACCGCGCAAACCTCTCCTGGCAATGGGATCTTTTAACACCCTACTGGCGTCTTTACATCGATGGATGGAAAACCACGATCGCATTGAGCAGCCTCTCCCTGATCACTAGCACCATCTTCGGAGTAGCCCTCGCATTGAGTCGTCGTTCCCGCCTTCTTCCACTCCGTTACACGGCGGTTTGCGTGGTCGAATTAGTCCGAAGCACCCCGCTTCTGGTTCAAATCTACATCCTCTTTTACATCGGCGCGGAGGCAGTTCATTTGGAAAATCGCTTCATTGCGGGAACGATCACTCTCTCGCTTTTTAGCGGAGCTTATATTTCCGAGATTGTCCGATCTGGCATCGAGGGCGTGGGTAAATCCCAGATCGAATCAGCAAAAGCAATCGGCCTGACACGCTTTCAAACCTATCGTCATGTCATTTTTCCACAGGCTCTAAGGGCCGCATTGCCCTCACTTGCCGGTCAGTTTGTGTCACTGGTGAAAGACTCCTCGCTGCTTTCGATCATTGGCGTGAATGAACTGACTCAAAGCGCGAGAAACGTGGCTAGCTTCACTTTCAGCAACTTTGAAAGTTACCTCGTACTCGCGGCGGGATACTGCATTTGCACGGTACCGCTCTCGCTGTGGGCGCGACGTCTCGAGAACCGGCTGCGCTATGAAACTTGAGCTTAACAAGGTGTGCCGGTCTTTTGACTCTCGCCCCGCACTTGCGGATGCCTCTGCATGCTTTGATCAGCTGCAGTCGCTGGTGTTGATTGGTCCTTCAGGAGGAGGAAAGTCAACACTGCTACGAATCATTGCCGGTCTTGAAACTCCCGACTCCGGCACGGTGACTCTCAACGAAAAACAAATCGCTTTTGACGAGAGCAATCTTCTTCTACACCGCCGCGACATCGGGGTTGTATTTCAAGCTTTCAATCTTTTTCCCCACCTCACAGCACTTGAGAATCTTTTGCTTCCCCTAACCGTAGCACACGGCCATTCAAAGGCTGACGCACGCGATCTTGCGATGCACATTCTCGAGCGATTCAGTCTTCAAGGTCACGCAAGCCAAAAGCCCGCCTCCTTATCGGGAGGACAAAAGCAGCGCATCGCGATCGCCAGGGCACTGGTGACGCAACCAAAACTGATTCTATTGGACGAGCCCACCTCTGCACTTGATCCCGCAATGACGAACGAGGTCTTGGAAATGGTGGATGAATTGCGGAATCAAGGACGTGAACTGATCTTGGTAACCCACGAAATGGCGTTTGCTAACCGTGCAGCCGATCAGGTTGCGTTCCTCGCTGAGGGACGCATTTTGGAGTCTGGGCAGCCTAAAGAGCTCTTCAACTCACCGAGGACACCGCAGCTGCAGAAGTTTCTCTCCAAGGAAATTCGGAGGTAACACGTTGAGTCACTTAATTGCCACACCACAACGCCGGCCATGATTCTCGAGTGGTTAGAATACGCGATCACCCCATGCTCGGCGATCGCCAGGACCATGGGTTTCTTGAAATCCTCTATTGAAGTGCGTGCGCGCTATCGGCGCTGCCACTCGGCGTGGCAAGCGCATTTGGATCGCACTCGCGACTCTATTCTTGAGGCCGCCGTGCTTAGCAAGGGCAGACGAAAAGCAGTGCTCTTTGGGGCTGGCCTCGTTCACGATATTCCCTTGCGCGAACTATCCGGCATGTTTGAGGAGGTTGTGCTTGTGGATATTGTCCACACTCTCTCGAGCCGTCTGCAGACCGCCGCTTACACCAATGTTTCGCGGATATCAG
>JBILLC010000313.1:0-3748 GCA_044376275.1 Chthoniobacteraceae bacterium
TTCGCCCCGCAAAAGTCGGCCGTACACTATCCAATGAGCCGTATCGCGCGAGGCTTCATCCCAAAAGTGACATCGCCTCGTCCGACAAACTCGCCATCCAACTCCAGGGCCGCAGCGCCCTTGACTTCCAAGGCCTCGGTTTGGAGGTAACTCACACCCTCCAGCCGAGTGTGCCACCCAAGGGGCATGCCAAAAAGATACTGCATCGCCCTGATCGCACTCATGTTACGAAAAACAAGCGCGTCCATCAACCCATCGTCGTTTCTGGCCCTTGGAAAAACCGGGAACGGCCCTCCGTAGAACCGCCCGTTGCCCACCAGAACCCAGACGCCCTCCATTGGAGGAAGACCAGCCGCGCGGATCTCCAGCATCTGCGCTGCGCGTCCGATCTGCTTCAAAGCGGACCAAGCATAAGCCCCGGCTCCAAACTCCCGTTTTGCCGCATTACTGACTCCCGCGACGACATCCGCGTCAAAACCGACACCCGCGAGCTGCGCGAAAGGCTGGCCGTTTGCGACACCCAGATCGACCTCCCGCGTCCTCCCGCGCAGGATCGATCCCCACGCATTCTCCCAATCAAGCTGCAACCCGAGTTCGCGGGCAAAAACGTTCATCGTGCCAAGCGGCAGCACGCCCAAGCGCGCTGTGGTCCCGGCCAGACCTCGCAAAACCTCGTTCACTGTTCCATCACCCCCCGCGGCGATGACCGCCCCAAATCCCTCTGTAGCAGCCTGCCTTGCGAACTTCTCAGCATCACCTGCGGCGGTGGTCACGCGGATTTCCGCGTCTCGAGCTACATCCGCGATCGAGTGGACGACTTCCATTTGCCGGGCGCCGCGGGCCTGGGGATTGAGAACAATGCAGTAATCCTTCATGGGCGATGGCTTCCCGCTTTTCATGCGTGAAAGTGCGCGTAAACTGCGGGCTTACATGCGGCTTTCCAAGGGAATTTTTCTAAAGGTGTGCTTATCATTCGCACTGGGCCTATGCGTGCTCAACGCCCTTAAGCTCGTCCTAAGGCTTGAGAGCGCAAAGACTCGCATCCGCAACTCTCTGTCCACAGCGCTCGGAATGGATGTGCAGTTCGAAAAACTCCGTTCCTCCCTGCTGTGGAAAATCAAAATCAACGGAATCAAAGGCTCAAGCGTTGGAGGCGCCAGCTTTTCGGCACACGAGCTGCAGATCAATCCACGCTTGCTCTCACTGGTGCGGGGTCAACTTGTTTTTTCAGAGGTGCGCATCGATAAACCGCGGCTGACCTTGGTGGACCGCCCAACATCCTTCCCCCACGCCGTTCCCGCGGGCGCATCCGCCGTCCAAAAGGACACTCCTTCTGAGCTGCCCCCCGTCATAAAAAAACTGCTTCCACAACACGACCACTCACCCGTCCGGCGACTTGTGATTACCGGTGGTGGTTTGGATTGGATCGATGCAGGGGGCCACTCCCTCATCCAAGCAGAAAGCGTTCAACTCGAGCTCAACGCCGACACCAACGGCCATGGCAACGGGCGGATCGCCATCGCCAAAGGCGCAATCGCAGAACTGATCTCTTTCCACGGGCTGCAATCCGCCATCGAACTCAACGACGGGCTACTGAGCTTCCCCGCGCTCCGCGCAACTAGCGGCGAAGGGCAGCTCGTCGCTTCCTTGGGCCTGCAAACTAAACGACCCGGCATGCCCGTAGACGTTAAAGCTGCGCTCAAGGCTGTCGACCTCGCAATCATGACCGCCGAACTGCCCGCACTGAAGCTAGCGGGAATGGCAAACGGCGACCTCGAATTGACCGGGCTCGCGCTGCAAACCGCTTCTCTCAACGGGAAGGCTCAACTCCAGATTGAGAATGGATTCTTTAAAGGCATGGGCCTGCTGCAACTCGTCGGCCAGTTATTCCAAATTCAGGAGCTGTCCAACTTAAAAGTTAAAAGCGCCAACGCGCAGATGATCATTGCCGACTCCAACATCCGCCTCACCGAACTCTTAGTGCAAAGCGACGACCTCTTGTTTCACGCGCCAGGCGTCATCGGATTCAACCGCCAACTATCCCTCAATGCGCGCCTCTCGCTGCCCGAACGAATGCTGAACGGCAAAAACATCCAGCACTTCAATTCCCGCTTCTCCCCGCCAGACGCACAGGGAAATCGATCCATCGATTTTTCAATCACCGGTTCACTCGACAAACCACGGACCAATCTTCTCGAAAAAATCACCGGCGAAGGAGTCGGCAACATGGTCCAGCAACTCATCGGCAACTTTCTGAAACCACGCCAAACGGAGCAAAAAACCGAGCAGCCTCCCGCTGTGGATCCAGCGGACAACAAGACAAAGTAAATCATGCGTGTCATCGCCGGTTCCGCTGGGGGAATCCCTTTGCGACTCCCAAAGACTGACCTGCGCCCCACCATGGACATGGTTCGTGGCGCGATCTTTTCAAGCCTCGCAGACGCAGTGCCTGGCAAACGTATCCTTGATCTCTTCGCAGGTTGCGGCTCCCTTGCCATCGAGGCTTTGAGCCGCGGTGCGGCCTCGGCAATCCTCGTGGACTCAGACCGCAAAGCGTGCGCGTGCATCGAACAGAATCTCCAAAAAACCCGCCTCACAGCCTCGGTGATTTGCTCTGACGTGTTTAGATTTTTGAAGACACAACTCGCAATCAACATTGCGGACGTCATTTTCGCAGATCCTCCCTACGCAAAAAAACCCGGTGACACCGACTATGCATCCGAACTGCTACGGCACGAGTCGCTACCGAGGATGTTACAAACAGATGGCATTTTGGTTCTTGAAGTCGCAACGGCTTGGCGATGCCCGCCGTTGGAATCTTGGGAGCTCATCAAACGCAAAAGGTACGGCTCAACAGAAGTCGTCTACCTCAGGCGGACTCCAAGCGTTCTCGTGTTAGCCCCGGATAGGGCCCTCGAAAAAAAAGCCGAGTCAAGTCCCGACACGCAAATCGGGCACTGCTTACAAGAGGGTGCATGACAGGGTGCGACAGCCTGTCATAGTAGAGCAATACGTGCGGGCGGTTCCGAAAACGTCCACGCGCCACCTCGCAAAGCATCGCATCCAAACCACCCATTCATGAGATTCATCAACAGTGTATTCGAGCGGTTGCGTAAAAGTCCGAAACGCATCGTATTTCCCGAAGGCACGGAGCCTCGGGTCCTGAAAGCCGCTGCCCGCTTCGTCAAACTCGGCTTGGGAACGCCCGTGCTTCTTGGAAATTCAGACGCGATCCATCGGCTGGCTAAACAAGAAGGCGTGGATCTCGAGTTCATCGGAATCATTGACCCGCTCAGAGCCGAGGATATGCCCCTGTTTTGTGAACGATTAGAAAAACTCAAGCGCTACCGTGACCTTGGTCCCTCGATGGCGTCGGCAATCCTCGCAAAGCCAAACTACTTTGCAGCGATGATGGTCCAATACGGTCACGCGGATGCGATTGTCACGGGTGCGGATGAGGAAGCATCAAGTACACTCAGGCCGATGCTTCAGCTTATTAGCCCCCTGCCACATCTTAAAAGTGTTTCGTCGTGCATGGCATTGGATCTCTCCAACAAAAGATATGGCGAACGCGGTGTCATGTTCTTCGCCGATTGCGCCGTCATACCCGAGCCCACCGTGGATCAACTCGCGGATATCGCTGTTGAAACAGGCGTCACCTGCCGAACGCTCACTGGTATGAAACCCAGGATCGCGATGCTCTCCTTCACGACACACAGCAGCGGCCGCCTGCCCGGACCAGCAAAGG
>JBILLC010000314.1:0-3747 GCA_044376275.1 Chthoniobacteraceae bacterium
AAAACATATCTTTGAAACCATTCGCGCAAGTCGACTGGTTATTGAGCGAATGCAAGCGGTTGCTTGAAATTCCAGCGCGCAAAAGCGGCGAACAGTAATTGGGCGACGATGCAGGGGCAGAGCCCTGCTTACCCAGTGTGTGAGACTGAAGATATCGGCGAGTTGTACTTAAATCGCGGATCAGCTCGATCCCTATGCTCTTCAAAAACAGGCTCCGTGTTGGGGAGCAATCCCACTTCCGGAAATACGAGGTGAGCCCTCTTGGAGCGGGTCAATGATGGCATTTGCCCTGGTTTGTATGTTCCGCAAAAAATCTGAGGCTTTCTTCGAGGTGAGACTCCCAATAATCCCATTCGTGACCGCCGGGAAACTCGCGGTAGACATGCGGAATCTGGTGAGCATTCAAAGAATCGTGCAGCGCGCGGTTGGCCTCGATGAGATGATCTTCCGTGCCGCAGTCAAAGCGGAATGGGCATAGGCGCCTGGAGTGTCTTAGCATTTGATCAAGCACCGATCGATCCTCTTCAAGCGCTGTAAAACTCGAAGGATGTTCCTCCACGAATTCTCGCATTTGGTCAAAATGAGTGACGGAGGAATGCCCCGAAGCTGCTGCGAATCTTTCGGGATATTTCGCTGCGATCCGAAGCGCACCGAATCCGCCCATTGACAATCCTGCGATAAAAACCGGTGAATTTTCCGAGCAGCCCTCAACCGCGTATCTGGCTGCAGCGGGAACTTCCTCGACAATCCATCTTTCGAAATCTTGCGAGCGATGGGCGAGATATCCGCTTCCATCGCCCCACAATCCGTCGCTGGGCATGACCAAAGTCATTGGCGGTATTGCGCCCTGCGAGTGGAGGCGTTGGTTGGTTTTGTGCGCGCCGCCTTTCAGTGTCCACGCCCAGTGACTGCCGTACACGCCGTGCAAAAGAATCACGATCGGCATATTTGGCGTATGTGAGGCACCGTCGGGCGTGTGGATTGAAATGTCACAACGTTGCCCGAGCATCTTGCTCTTGAGAGTGACCATCCGAATGCCATCCGTTTCGAAGCGCGGATCCGAGAGTTCGAAAGTCCTGAACTGCGTCTTCATCGGGTGAGTGGCGGGGAGGGGCTATGCCGAAGCGAAATCACGATCTGTCAAGGCTCGGAGCACAAGCTCTTGGGGAACGACGGAAGAGTCCATTGCGACGAGCGCGATGATCGAATCCGCGACTTGTTTGGCTGTCAGGAAGTCCTGCGTGGGCATCTGACGCGACACGGCATCGTTCCAGAACGCAGTGTCCACCCCACCCGGGAGTAACGCGGTGACACGGATGCCAACGCCTGCGGCCTCCTCTCTCAAACCTTGAGTGAAACCACGGGCACCCCATTTGGCCGCGCAGTAGACTGTCTCGGAAGGGATGCCCCGCAGGCTTGCGGTTGAAATCACGTTGATAATGTGGCCGCTGCGGTTTGGAGTCATTGCACGGAGCGCCGCCTGACTCCCCAGGATAGTTCCCTTCAAGTTGACCGCCAGCATCAGGTCGATCTCTTGTTCCGAGTAGTCGGGGATCGCACGGTGCCTTGCGAGTCCCGCGTTATTGATCCACAGATTAAGCGGTGCCCCATGCTCCTGCGCCACGGATACCATGCGCGCGCAGTCCTGCGGGTTTGTCACATCGGCAAGCACAGAGACGGCCAGTGGGGAGTGAAGTTGCTGGAGGGCGTTTTGTAAGCCGCGCTCGTCGATGTCAGCGAGCACGACTCGCGCACCCTCTTCAATGAGACTTGAAGCCGTCGCAAGACCAATCCCGCGCGCCGCGCCCGTAATGACTGCACAAATATGTTTGAGTTTCACGAGGTGAAGTTTGGTTAAGCCGATCCGCTAAGTTCGCGTAAATCTGCGCGCTTCGCGGCGTACGAAGTGTTGAATGAAACAGCAGCCGGGTCGGGTTCAATTTGTCGCAGTTTGCACCATTCAGTGTAAAGCTTTGGCCACCAGTTTTGGTGGGAGGTCAGTCCCTCCGCTTTGTATTTTTCCCAATCAATGAGTACGCGAGACCAGCATTCATCTCCGTACGCGGTCGCTCTTTTGGAATCCCCGAAATCTTTTACATACCAGTCCCTGCCAATGCGTGCATGCAGGACTTCGTCAGCCCAATCGAAATCTTGCGCGAGCGCTGAGAATGAATTTCCGGACGCTTTTCCAACCTCCCATTCAAATCGCTTTCCTGTTTTTGGCATGAGACCCTGCTCGATAAAATACAGCACTGCATGCCGTTCGATCGGCTTGAGCTGCGTGTTTAGAGCTAGGGACCAAGTGAAATTGATGGGCACTTGTTCGCGCCAATCCACACCGGCTTGCACAAAGCCGACCTCGCCCATCATTGCGTGGCGCGCCTCGTCCCAGAGCTGACGGGTCATGTCCACCGTGTAATCCCAAGGCTTGTCGGTGGTTTGCGCAAGAATGGCCGCGATCACTTCCGGCACGTCGATTTCGCGCAGTCGTTTGTAAAACATCATCAAGGGTTTTGCTTCCACCGGCATTTCTGGATCGTAGAGAAACGCCTCCGCATGGACTCCCATGTTGTACGGATCAGTGAAACGTGCGTCGCGCCTTGGCACCGGGTCGAAAACGTAAGGGGCGAGTGAACTCAGGCGTATGGGCGTTCCGGAGGGGCGCGGAAGATGGCCGTCTAACCCTCCCGCAAGCTCGAGCAGTTGTATGATGTTCGCGCGCCAATCGCGGGCAGCATTGGTGTGTTGATAGTCAAGATTCGAGAGGACGGTTCGGCCGTACTCAAGCATCTCTTGAACCTCCATCAACGCGAACTTGCAAATCCGCGTGGAGGGATGATCCACAAGTGGGTTTGTGGAAGCGATGTAGTTGACGAGGGCACGTTCCAGTGCGGGGATTGCTTCGCCGTAGACTCCATTGAGCAGACTCGCAGAGTCTGTTGCTGTGAGGATTTCATCGAAAAATATCTCGAGAGCCGCGTCAGGGACCACGTCGAGTCCAAGCGGGGGTTCGCGCATCTCGGCGACGCGCTTGCGAAACGCCGCCGCGTGCTCCGCGCAGTAATGCGCGTGCAAGCTGAAGCCCATCTTAAGCTCATAAACAGGCTCCGAAATCAGCCGGTGAATGAAGATCTGGTGGATGCGCCGGAATGCCCAATGGATTCGCTTAAGGCGGTCCACGCAGCTCTCCACGGATAATCCAGACGCCCCAGCCTCCTCGAATGTTGCAAGACCCGCCAAGGGGGGGATTCCCTGATGCGTTTCGTAATTTTTTTGAAAACTCGATGAACTCATTTCCTGAGCATCATGGATCAGCTGTAAAAAGTCTCCGTTTCTATCGCCCGTTTTTGTGCATTTGTTGACTTGCGAATGGCGTTTAACGTGAAAAATGGGTAACAGGAAGCTGTGCAGGCAAAATTTGAACGTGTTCGACTGGATCCCGGGAGGTCTCTGAGAATCCTTCAAATTTCTCAGCCAAAGTTTGATGCCGAATGGCATTTCCATCCGGAGTGGGAGCTGACGTGGATTCAAGAGGGCCGCGGGCGTCGCTGCGTGGGGGATTTCAGCACGCCCTTCTCGGCCGGGGATTTGGTGCTGGTTGGGCCGGAATTACCGCATTTCTGGTTCAGCGACGGGCTTCAGGAGGGGCACAGCCGCGCGCTGGTGGTGCAGTTTCCCGGGGATTTTCCCGGGGAGTCCTTGTTGCGCCTCCCTGAAATGAGTGAGCTTGGGCGGATGCTCGGGCGG
>JBILLC010000315.1:0-3743 GCA_044376275.1 Chthoniobacteraceae bacterium
CTGCTTGCGAGGTTGTTGATGCCCGACGCCTTCGGGCTGATGGCGCTAGTGAACGCCTTCATGCAGGGAATGGAGTTGCTAACCGACCTCGGAGTGGGCGCTAATATCGTGCAAAGTTCAAAAGGGCAGGAGCGCTGTTTTCTGCGGACCGCTTGGACGCTTCAGATCTTGAGAGCTGCGCTGCTCTGGTGTGTCAGTGTTGTGCTGGCGGGTCCTGTGGCTGCATTTTTTGCGGCGCAGGATTCCCGATGCGCGGCGTTGGAATCGATTCTTCCGGTGGCAGCGGTCTCGATACTGATTGCCGGGTTCAATTCAACCTCGATGGCGGTCCTAAACAAGCGGTTGCAGTTTGAGCGGCTTGTGTGGTTACAGTTGGTGCCTCAGGTTGCAAGCCTCGGAATGACGCTCGTGTGGGCAAGCGTGTGTGCGCCGGATGTGTGGGCCGTTGTTGCCGGGGGAATATCTGCCAGTCTGGTGCGTTGCCTGCTTAGTCACGCTTTAAACCCGCTTGATGCCGACAGGCCCGGTTGGGATCCTCATGCGGTCAGGCAGTTGTGCAGTTTCGGAATATGGACGTTGTTAAGCTCAGCAGTAGGGTTTGCCGCGCAGCAGGGCGACCGGATTGCGTTGGCTCGATTGATGTCGCTTGAAGAGCTGGGTCTTTACTCGCTGGCGATCATCTTTGCGCGCTGTGCGATGAACATCGTAAGTCGTGTTTCAAGCGGCGTGATATTTCCGATTCTTGCAGGCGCGCAGCATGTGCCGGAAAGGATGATGGCGCTTGCTTTTGATTATCGTGCCATTCTGCTGCGGGTTGCTGGTGCTGTTTGCATCGGTTTTGCGCTGCTTGCGCCAGTGTTTTTTCGATTGCTTTATGATTTGCGATTTGAGCCGGCTGGATCGATGTCTCAGTGGCTTGCGCTGCATATCTGGGTGTTGATTTTGAGTGCGAGTGTGGATCGTGTCCCCGTCGCGCTTGGGAATGCTCGATCGCTCCTGCTCCCAGGACTTGTTGCGGCGCTATCGTCTGTTTGCGGCTATTTCGGATTTGTGCAGGCTGGGTTTGGAGGATTTGTGGTTGGCATGTCCGTGTGCGGATTGGTGTCGCATTTGGTGTTGCTTGCCTCGGTTCCGTTGCGGCGTGGGGACCTTTTGCTGCAAGGAATAGGCGTGAGTGTGCCAGTGATAGGCTACGGCTTAGTGGCGGTTGCGTTTTGTACGAAGCTCGAGCATGAGGTCTCGAATGGCGTTGCGGTGTGTTTCAGAGCGGGGCTTGCGTTGATTCCGATGGTTTGGGTTGTGCCAAAACTGCGCCAATTTAGCATTGGACCGTCGCAGGTGGATCGGATGCGGTTGTGGGTCGAGGAGCTAAGTGAAGGCCAGTTGCCTTTCGATGTGCTCAAGGAACGTGCGGGGGATGTGCTGGTCGTGCGGTCCACCGGGCCGGATCAAATGAAGGTGGTGGTGAAACTTTGGAATAGGCGTGGAATGCGGGGGTGGATGCGCCGCATGACGCGTACTAACTCGGCATGGCGCGAGTATACGGCGTTGCGTCGACTCAGGGGGCGCGGAGCGCAGGTTCCGGAGACGCTGGGCTATTTTCGACTGAGCCGGTCCTGTGCACCGTACACTGAGGCTATTGTTATGCAGGATCTTGGGCAGTGCGGTGATCTGACCGAGCATGTGAAGCGTGTGAGGAGCGAACTCGGTGATGCGGCGCTCGTGCCGATTCAAAATGAGTTAATCCGGTCTACTCGAGAGCTTTTGGAGTCTGATGTGATAGATACAGACCATCGGATGCCAAATTTTGTGGTGCGTCCATGCGGCTCGGTCGCGCGTGTGGATTTCGAGATGGCACGGCGGGTTCGTTGTACGACGAATGAGCCTGTTAAGCTGGGCGAGATGCTTGGAACCTTGATCGGAAGTTATGCGTTCGCTTTGCAGCCTGATGTTTCACCGGTCCTCGGTTTTGCGGAGTCTCTCGCCGCAGCTTCGAAGGCATCCGCACGAGCCCGCCGGATCGCCAGGATTCGCGTGGAGAGCATGCTGCGCAAGCAGGAGGTGGAGATAGGTGTGCGCACAGTGGTTGGCTTGCCTTGGTGATTATGCATGCGCCAAACTTTGACCCAAGGTCAGTGGTCGTGTTCGGGCATCGGTTTCATGATGTCACTTTTGAGGAGGCTGTAAGCTGGGCTGTCTCGCGCATGAAAAGCGGGCCGCCTTCGTACATGGCAACAGTAAACCTTGATTTCGTGATGCAAGCGCGCCGTGATCCCGAAATGCAGCGGATCCTGCTGGAGGCCGACTTGGTGACTGCAGATGGGGATCCATTGGTACGCACCTCCGGGTTGTTCGGTCCGCGCCTCAGGCAACGCGTGACCGGGAGTGATTTGGTTCCAATGCTCGCGGGCGCCTGCGCTTGTGAAGGATTGAAGATATTCCTACTCGGTGGTGCTGAGGGTGTCGCGGAAAGAACGGCAGCCGTGTTAAAGATTCGTAATCCCGGGCTAAAGATTTGTGGGACGTATGCGCCACCTGTGACAGGGTTGTTGGAGATGAATCACGGCGAAATCCTACGCCGGTTGAGATTGGCCAAGCCGGATTTGCTGTTGGTGGCGTTTGGTGCGCCCAAGCAGGAGAAGTTTATAAACCTCCACTTTCGCTCCTGGGGTATTCCATTGGCAGTCGGGGTGGGCGGGACCTTTGATTTCATTGCCGGGGTGCAAAAACGGGCGCCACGTTTGATGCAAAACATGGGTATGGAGTGGCTTTGGCGTCTTTCCAGTGACCCGCGGCGTCTATTCGGTCGGTATGTGAGGAATCTGCTGTTTTTGGTGGGCACCTTAAAGCGCCTTCGCCGAATGTACTGGCACGCTCCCCGACTCTGTACATTGCAGGAATCGACACTCGACTTTGGTTTGTACGAGAGCGGCTTGCTTGGGCGCGGGCGTGTGATCGGGTTTTCGATCGCGGATCGGGACTGGCTAAGCAGCGCAGACCTTGGCCGCATCGTCGGACTGGCGGCGCAATTACGACGCAGGGGCGGCCGGTTGGTGCTGCATGGCGCCACTCCAAGACTGCGTCAGTTGTTGGTGGAGGCGAGACTCGCGGGGTATCTGGAGTTGAGAAGCAGCGAAGCGGAAGCCCGGTTTCGGGTGGGAGAGTTAAGGAGCGGCCGGATGTTGGGCGCACTTTGTTTTGATGGCGAGCGGCTCGTGCTACGCATGCCAGTGGAGTGTTCCGTGTCTGGCTTGTCTCGGTGGACAAGAACGGTAAGTCGCGGCATGGCGCGAGGCCCGAAGTCTGTGTTTCTCGATGCCGTCGGCAGTGAGTATGTTGATACCGCCGGCGTCATGTGGCTTTTAAGGTTTCGGAAGGAGTGTTTACGCAAAGGAATCCACTTTACCAGCAGCAGATTCAAGGGAGGTGCGCGCCGCGCGCTAGTGCTTGCGGGTGCCGCCCATTTGTTTGGGCCGCAGGCTGAAAGTTCGGTGATCAATTAGGATGAAAAAGCTCGGCCCGCTGAACTCGCATGGTGGATGGTCCTGGTGTGCGAAGCTGGGAGGTCATTTGGTCAATCTGCCAAGCGTGATGCTGCAGGTTCCGTATCGTCGCAGGCATCTTATCACGGCAGAATGGCCGGGGGAAAATAGGCCGCTCGCCGCGCACGTTCAGGATTCGCGCTTGAGTTCGCCGCTGTGGGCCGCAAATCCCGCACCGAAGCCCGTGAGCCAGAGGCTGTG